>CAMJHJ010000022.1 GCA_946405485.1 uncultured Bacteroidales bacterium
CAGACCGGAACCGGCGTGATGGTCGGCCTGCCCTTCCAGACCCTGGACCATCTGGCCGATGACCTGCTGTTTTTTAAGCGGATGGATGTCGCCATGGTCGGATTAGGTCCATACATCCCGCATCCTGACACGCCCATGTATCGACACAAGGACATCATTCCGTCGGCGAAAGACCGGATGGACATGACGCTCAAGATGATTGCCGTCCTGCGCATGATGATGCCAGAGATCAATATGGTGGCGGCCACCGCGAACCAGACCATCGACCCGCAGGGACGGGAAAAGGCCATTGCGGCCGGTGCCAATGTCATCATGCCGAACCTGACGCCGGGGGAGTACCGCGAAAGCTATTTCATCTACCCGGACAAGGCCTGCGTCAAGGACCAGCCCGACCAGTGCCAGACCTGTCTGGACATCCGCCTCGCCGCCATCGGCCACAAGATTCAATACAACGCCTGGGGCGATTCGGTGGCCTTTACCAAGAAACATTGACGGCGACGCCCGCCATCAGCCAGAAGCCGGGCTGGGGGATATCGCCAAAGTCGTACCAAGTGCGGTTCAGCACGTTGTTGGCCCGCAGGTACACGTTCATGTGCGGGAAGTCATAGCTGAACTTAGCATCCAACAAGGAATAAGGAGTCAGGAGGGCAGATCCGGTGTTGCGGTCGATGTAACGCCAGGAGAGGTCCAGGGCCAGGTTTTTCACCTTGAAATCGGCCTGGACGACAACCTTGTGACGGATGTATTCCAGGGAATAGAGGGACCGCAGATGCGGCTCCAGCGACTTGTCCTGCGACTGATGGGTGTACCCTAGATTGAGCGTGCGGAAGAAGAAATCGGGCCGTCCCAGCATCTCCGGAATCGTCATCCGGACGGTGACTTCCTGACCGAAAGTGTTCAGCTGCGTATGGTTCATGGACGTCCACGGTGCATCCTCTCCGGCGGATGTGTCCATGATCCAGTCGATGAGGTCGTAACCTTTGTTGTAATAGGCGGTTCCAACGGCTCGGATGCCCCGGCCGAGGTATTTCAAGCCGCCTTCCAGGGCGTGTAGTTTCTCCGCTTTCAGGTTGGGATCGGCCTTGTGTCCACCTACTGAATAGTAAAGGTCGGTGAAGGTGGGCATCCGGTAGGATGTGTTGTATGAGGCGTAGAGCCGGAGGGCGTTGGAGACCTTCAGGTTGGCATCGACACCCGGGAACAGCATGAGGCCTTCGTGGTTGCCGGTGTTATAGACGGTCGTGAGGCCCGCAGAGGCCGAAAGGCGCCCTAGTGTGACATGATGCTCTAGGAAGAAGTTGAAGGCCGTGCGGGAAAGGCCGCAGACATAGACTCCCTGTGGGTTGTCCAGCTTTTCTCCCAGGTTCGTGCTGATAATCCGTTCGTGGCGGGCTTCCGCACCAAGGGCGGTCTGTCCCAGGCGGGAATCGACACGAACGCTTAGATTCGCACCCGCGACATCGGTCTTGTGGTAATTGAACGGATATTTGTCCGGAGCGCCGCGGAAGAGTTCGAAACGGTCCTCGCCGTGGTTCCAGTACAGGGAAGGGGTGAAGTGAAGCGCGCCTTTTCCTTCAGAGCGGACGGCGGCAAAGGTCTTCAGGGTATGCTCGAACTGATCGTCGTAAGCGGGGCTGTAGAACGTGCTGGAACCGAAGTCCTTGTTGCTCACGCCCGCCTGCCAGCTGAGGTCGCGGTTCCCGAAGTCGTGCGCACCGTGCCAGAAGGCCTTGATAGCAGCATAATCACCATTCAGCCCGCCGGCTTTATTGCGGCTGAAGCCGTCGCTGCGCTGGTAGCCCGCCGAAACGCCGTTGAAACCGCCCCGATGCTTGACATCGACAGAAGCCGTTGCACCGAAAGAACCGAAGGAACCGCCTTCTAGGCTGGCGTTCACTGCATTCCCGGCGGCCTTGCGCGTGACGATATTGACAGCACCCAGCAGGGACGAGGTCCCATAGACCCGTGCCGCAGGACCTTCCAGCACCTCAATACGCTCAATATCGCAAATATTTACCGGGAAATCGAAGGAATTGTGTCCCGTCTGCGGGTCGGTGATATTGATTCCGTCGAGCAAGACGGCCACCTGATTATACGTGCCGCCGCGGATGCTGATATCGGTCTGCATGCCCATTGCGCCACGCTGCCTGACATCCACGCCTACAGCATATTTGAGCAAGTCATTGACCGTCTCGGCCGGGGCCGATGCAATCGTCAGGCTGTCCATGAGCGTTACGATCCGCGCGCTGCTGTGCAACGCCACCGGAATCCGCGTCGCCGTGACCTTCACGCTGTCAATCCTCTCGGGACGCTCCTGCGCCCACGCCGTCACACCTGCCATCAGGCAGGCAACACATAAAAAGCTTACCTTCTTCATTGCGGACACAAAGGTAAGCTTTTTCGGCCAATTTCCCGAGGAAAATCAATATGTATGAACAGACAGTCCTTGGGCCGAAGGCAGGTAGTTGATACCCCACCAGCAGATCTGGAGGCATACAAAGCTCACTAGCAGGATGATGCAGGCATTGCGCCATTCAACGGGCTTGGCTTTGCGGAGATGCAGGTATACCAGATAGCATAGCCATGTGGCGGCTGCCCAGGTTTCCTTGGGATCCCAGGTCCAGTATGTCCCCCAGGCTTCTTTTGCCCAAAGGGCGCCGAAGAGCATGCCGAAGGTCAGGAAGGCGAGGCCGACATACACCAAGTTATCGGTCAGATTGATCTCCTTTTCCGTCGTCTTGTGCTTCTTGATGAGCATATAGACCGCCATGACCGTTGCCGCGCCCAAAAGGGCATAGGAGAACATGTACACGATCACGTGCGGAGCGAACCAGGGACTCTGCAGCGCCGGCATCAGGCTCTTGGAATGGATGCCGGGCTTGAACAGGTTCACGCAAATGAATACGAGAGACAGCAACGTGCTGAAACTCAGGATCCATTTATAACGCCAGCGGCTGTAGACGATGATGCCGGCGACCGGCAGGAAGAACGAATACCAGAGGCGGGTTTCGCCCATCGTCCGCAGCGGGGGACGCTCCAGCGAAATCCACATGCCCAGGATGAAGGCGAAGAATACAGCTAGGCCTGTCAAAGTGCATGCATAGACCAATGCCTTGTGCTCCTTCCAAGCGAAGAAAGCGCCCGCAGCCCACAGGAGCACGGCTCCCAGTGCAAACCATATAAACGAATCCCAACTCATGACTTCACCGGTTTAGGGGCCATAAAGAACATCAGGCAAACCGCGCCTGCCAGCATCATGAAGATGCCGATATAGACCCATAGGATCCATGGGTCACGAACCAGCTGGAACACGCTGTAGGCACTTTCGGAGCCTCTCATCACATCATATCCGTACTGGTAGATCTTCCATCCGTTCACCTTTAGAGGCTTGTTCACTTCTACTGTACCGCTGACATTCTTCCCGTCCTTAGTATAGACGGTGACATCCGAAGCAAACCGCTTGGGAGAATGGTCCGGATACTCTTCCATGGTAAACTGCCGGAGTTCGATGGCAATGCCCGGTTCCACCATCCTGCCGGTCTCATCGACCGCCCGCCATTCGGCCTCACCGGTAAAGGCCGTCAATTGCAGCGTCTGCATATCGGCACTTCCCAGCGAAGCGGCCACGATGGCTACGACCACACCCAAATGGTTGAGAATGAACGGAATCTCGCGGACCTTCCAGCGCAGCAGATGATTCAATGCCGCCAAGGCCGATATCACCATCATCCAGATCCAAATCAGCACGAACGGCCAGAAGCTCAGCATCTGGCTCAGCCACGGAACACCACCCATTCTAACCTGCGGCAGCAGGCCCATCAGGATGGTCAATGCGGCGGCATAGACGAGGCAGGGGACTGCGGCCCCGCTGTGCATCATCCATTCGAAAGCATAAACTTTGCGCCGAAGGGCGTACATCACACCGATGACCGCCAACAGGAGAATCAGCAAGATCAAGTTCACCGGCCAGGCCGGAAGGCTCCAGTCGATGGGACCGAGCGCCACCTGCAGCAGCAAACCCACAAGAAGAAGGCCTCCTCCGATGAGAAAGCCCTCCTTCATATTCCACGGTTTAGTCCACATGCCTAGTAATCAAGCAGTTTTCCGTTTTCCTTGGCAGCAGACAGCCACTGCGGGACAATGTTCTCCATAAAGGCAGCCTTCTTGGCCTCCATTCCCGCCATGTCCAGGCCGATATAGGCCTGTGCCTTTGCCTTGGTGGAGATGTCAGGCATCGGCACGTCGCCGGTAAAACCATGCTTGGCTAGGACCTTGGCGATCTGCAGACGGGCTTCCTGGGCGTAGGTGATGCCATTGCCCATCAGGCGGAGCACTTCCTGCGGAGCGTGGAAGGAGGCGCCATGGGAGGCAACGGCGTAATCCCAGCGCCATTGACTCTTGCGGATGTCCTGCAGAGCTTCCTGCATCTCGGCTTCCGTAGCGCCATTGTCCCAGGCGTATTTAGCCTCTATATGGGCCTTGGCCAGGATGTCCTCCAGTTGATTGCGGACCTCGAGGCACTTTTCCTGACGCTCGTACACGTTCTGACGCAGCGTCTCCTCGCTTTCCCGGTGGCAAACCAGGCAGGTGCGGTCCATCTTGGCAAGCGGGCTCTGGATATGGTGGTCGGAGTATTTCACGCCGCCATCGGCCACATACGGCATGTGGCAGTCGGCACAAGTGACGCCGCGCTGGCCGTGGATGCCTTGCAGGGAAGTCTCGTAGCCGGGGTGCTGCGCCTTGAGGATCGGGGCTTTGGAAAGGGCATGGGTGTAATCGGCATACCCCATCTCATCATAATACTTCTCAGCATCTTCCAGGGTGAGGCCGTATTTCCACGGGAAGGTCAGATACTGGTCCTTTTCCGGCGTCTCGGGATAATCGTGGAAATAGTACTCCACATGGCACTGGGCGCACACCAGCGAGCGCATCTCGTTATGCGTGGCCTTGTCCACGTCCTTGCCCATGCTGGCGAAAGCCTCGCGGAGGGCGGGACGGGAGATGTGCAGGTCCATGGTTTCGGAATCGTGGCAGTCACTGCAGCCGATCGGGTTCACCACGTCGGCGCCCCACTTGGCCCAATTGGCCTTGTAGAACTCCGCGGGGCCCACTTCCTCCATCAGACGGGGCACATCCGGGCCCTTGCAGGTCCAGCAGGTACCGGGCTGGTTGGAACCGTCGGTGGTCGTCGTCGGGAATCCCGTCCGAAGGATCTCGCGATGGTCTTCCAGGGCGTGAAAATGACCGCGGGGCGAATTGTAATCCCAGGAAAAGGCGTAGCCGGCCCACAGGATGACCATGTTCGGACGCTCTTCCAGGACATCCTGAATGTCGGAAGACATGTACTTGGAACGGAAATCCGTCTCCTCGGTCGCCTTCCAGGTCTCATACTCCCGCGGGAAGTCGCTCTTGAACTTCTGGTTCTGGGCGACAATGCCCTGCAGGGGCGTCTTGCGGTTATTGAAGATACTCGCCACCTCGGCGCGGCGCTCCATCAGAGCGGAGGCCAGCAGGCCCAACAGGAAGACAAGCACCATGGAGCCGCCGAATATCAGCCAGCTGTGCAAGGGTTTCAGTTTCTTTTCGCTCATATCGACAATCTTTTATTTTCCGTGAAGATGACCGTGAGGGGAGCGGTGGCCGATGGCTTTCTGCAACCATTCGGGTACCGGGGAATCGGGGAAGGGGACTTTGGCATCGACAGTGGCCGAGAGACTGTTCTTCCCGCCGTGCGGGACATCCCGGTGGCAGTCCCAGCAGGCCTTACCTTCGCCGTCCTGCGTCATCTTGAAGTCCATCTTTCCCAGTTTCACCATTTCCGTGGTGAGTTCCGTATGGCAGCGGATGCAGTTATTCATGATGACCTGGGCGCTAGGATCCTTTGCCGCAGGAACCTGCGGCTCGCTGAAAGAAAGGAAGGCTCCCGTGTGCTTCATACCGTCGAGGCCCTTGAATGCATATTTGCGCGCCATGTTCTCATGCGGGACGTGGCAGTCGTTGCAGGTAGCGACGGCACCCTCACCCCTTCCATGTGAAGAGTGGTTCCAAGTAGCATAATAGGGCTGCATGATATGGCAGTTGACACAGGCCGACGGATCGTCTCCCAGGTACGTTGTAAAACGCAGCATATATAGGAAAAGACATCCAGCCCCGACGAAAGCGCCCGCCAGACACAGCAGGAGTACCTTTTGCCATCGTTTCAGCCTTGAGAAAAAAGCCATTTAGCTTCGTGCAATGTGGTCCTGAACAAAGATAGAGATTCTTTCCCGTCTTTCCAAATCGGGCTGATTATTGCAGGTAAAAACGAAAAGCAGTAACTTTGCGCCGTCATGAGAGAACGGAGGAGCCGAATATTCGCAATCATTATGCTGGCGGTCTTTCTGCCCGCATGGCTCCAGGCTACGCTGCACAAGCATGCCCCGGTGGACCTTCATGAGACCGAATGCGCCGAGTGCGTCCACCATCTTCCGCACCAGGGACATCTCTCTACCGGAGACGGCGAAATCTCCGCCTGTCTCCTCTGCCAGCTCCTGGTCCTGCCCGTCGTTCTCGCTCCGACTCTGTCGCTGCCCTGCTTCAAGCAGGTCAAGAAGACGCTCCTGACCGTTCTCCGGTCTCGGATATCATCGTTACACACCCACAGAACCCAATCCCGCGCCCCTCCCGTACTTTCCTTTGCATAGACATATTGTTTAATTGTAAATCAGGAAAGTATGATAGCAGTCATCGTGGCTGCACTTCTCATGCAAACCCCGCAGACGGACACCGTCGAGGTGCTCAGCGAGGCGACTGTCTATGGTGAATCCCGCCGGCAGGAGCTGCTGCACACCACGCTGGGGAGCGTGGAAGTGGGCCGTACTTACATAGAAAATCATTTTTCGGGAACATTGGCCGGCAGTCTCCGGTCCATTCCCGGCGTACAGGCGCGGAGCATCGGCTCCGGCCAGTCCAAACCGGCCATCCGCGGCATGGGATTCAACCGCATCGCCGTGGCGGTGGACGGCATCAAGCACGAAGGACAGCAGTGGGGTGACGACCACGGGCTGGAGATCGACCAGTTCTCCATCGACAGGATCGAGGTCATCAAGGGCCCCGGTGCGCTGCTCTATGGTTCCGATGCCATCGGCGGCGTGCTGGCGCTCTATACCAATTACCTGCCCACGGAGCCCATTGCGGGCTGCGTTCATCTGTTCGGGCGGACCAACAATGAATCGGTCGGGGTATCGGCCCGGCTGGAAGGCCGCCAGGGGCATTTCTACTGGCGCGCCCATGTCACCAGCACGGACTATGCCGATTACATCGTGCCTACGGACCACGTGGAGTACTACTCGTACCAGATTCCGCTTCTGAACGGGCGCCTGCGCAACACGGCCGGGCACGAACGGGACGGTTCGCTGACGCTGGGATATGTGGGCGCCCGTTTCAGAAACGACCTGAAGGCCTCCCTGACCTATGCCAAGAGCGGTTTCTTTGCCAATGCGCACGGGTTGGAAGTCCGTCTGTCGGATATCGACTACGATGCGTCTCGCCGGGACATCAACCTGCCCTGGCAGAGCGTCAGCCATACCACGGTGCAAAACCACAGCCATTTCCACGGCGAAGGGTTCACCCTGGACGCCGACGTGGCCTGGCAATACAACCATCGGCAGGAGTGCTCGGAACCCGTATCCCACGGATATATGCCTAAGCCGGCGAACGAACTGGAACGCGTCTTCCGCAAGCATACCTTCACAGGAAAACTGGCGGGGCGGATATTCTTATCGGAGAATAACCAGCTCCAGACCGGCCTGGACGGGGAATTCCAGCATAACCGCCGGGACGGCTGGGGGTTCATCATACCGGACTTCGAGACGCTTTCCACGGGTGTTTTTGCCGTGGACAAGTGGACGGTTTCCGATGCGCTGAGCCTCAATGCCGGCGTACGGTACGACTATGTGCGGACATCCATCCACAGCTACCAGGACTGGTATCCGACGGAAGGGGAGTACAAGCAGCGGTCTGCCGATATCCTCCGCAACTTCAACAGCCTCACCTGGAGCGCCGGACTGTCATGGACACCGGGCCGATGGGTGCTCAAGGCCAATGCGGGCAAGAGTTTCCGCGTCCCCATTCCCAAGGAACTGGGAGCCGACGGCGTGAACTACCACATTTTCCGCTATGAGAAGGGAAATGCGGACTTGTCGCCGGAGGAGTCCTACCAGTTGGACCTGGGCATCAATTACCTGGGCGAGCGCGTGACGCTGCGGCTGGATCCGTTCCTGAACTGGTTCCCCAACTACATCTACCTGAATCCCTCGGCCGACTATTACGAAGGCCTCCAGCGCTATGCCTATACGCAGGCGCAGGTGCTCCGTGCAGGAGCCGAGGCGCAGGTCGACTGGCACATCTTCCGCTTCCTGGAGGCGGAGGCAAAGGGCGAGTACCTGTTCGCGAGGCAGATGTCCGGGGAGAAGAAGGGCTACGGACTTCCGTTCTCTCCGCCGTGGGGCGGCGAAGTGTCCCTGAAATATACTTTCCTGGAAGATGGCTTCATCTCCCTGGGGACCCGTTTCGCGGGTGCGCAGAAAGACATCGTTCCCCCCGAGAAGCCCACAGACGGCTGGTGGACGCTGAATGCGCAGGCCGGCAAGGACTTCCATCTGGGCGAAACGACGCTGAAAGTGGCGCTGCAGGCCGATAACCTGCTGAATCACCGCTATTACGACCATACCAGTTATTACCGGCACATCGGAGTCCCGGAGCCGGGCATCGGTGCCTCCCTGATGTTGGGACTCGAGTTTTAAATCATTCAACGAACATTCAACATGAAAACAAATAATATCATCCGTTTCCTCGCCATTGTCACACTTGTCGCCGGCCTCGCCGCCTGCCAGAAGAATCCTTCCACCCCGAAGATTACGCTGACCGAAGTCGGCCATGAAAACAGCGGAAAGGCCGAGCAGGGCGACGACATCCATCTGGAAGCCGACATCCTGGCCGAAGGCCTCATCAAGAGCATCCGCGTGGAAATCCACCAGGAAAGCGGCTCCTACGAGATCGAGAAAAGTTACACGACCGGCAAGTACATCGGCGTCAAGAACACCGAGTTCCACGAGCACATCGACATCCCCGCCGAAGCTCCGCTGGGCAAGTATCACCTCCATCTCACCGTCACGGACAACGAGGGCCAGACCGCCACGGCCGAAGCCCACGTCGAAGTGATCGAGAACGACGATGTCGATGACGAAGAAGAAGAACATCACCATGAAGACTAAGTATATCCTCATTCCGCTGCTGTGCGCACTCAGTGCGTGCAGCAGCACTGAAAAAGATACGACCATGCCTGAAATCATTCCCGTCGGAGATGCTACGGCCCCGCTCAACTGCCAGGAATATCCCCGCGGCGGCGCCATCTTCTTCGACTATCTGTTCCAGGACGATACGGAACTGGGTGCCTACAACATCGAAATCCACAACAACTTCGACCATCACACCCACAGTACCGAGGCGGGCGAGTGCCGGCAGGATCCGGCGAAAGAGCCGGTGAATCCGTGGATCCTGAACAAGGATTATCCCATTCCCGCCGGAAGCACCTCCTTTGAGGCGAAGCAGACCATCCCCGTCCCGACGGACGTAGACCCCGGCGAATACCATTTCATGATCCGCCTTACCGACCGCAGCGGCTGGCAGCAGCTTAAATCCGTCAGTATAAGAGTATCTGAGTGAAACTCCGTCGGGCCCATATCCTGATAGGCCCCCTCTCTATTCTTGTCAAATAATTCATACTTTGTGTAAAATTTATTTGACATTATGGAAAATCTATTTATCTTTGTGTTGAAAACAATAAACACAAAACATGAAACACAAAGATTTGCTCTTGCCGTATTCCTGCCAAAAGGCAGGTTGGATCATCGCCATTGCGATTCCCGTTCTATTCTTGGTGTATCTTCTTGTTTGCGGACGGAACAGGGGACTGCTTTCCGAGCAGAATCTTCAGTATGTCGTCGGCATTCTTGCCATGCTGTTTTTCGTCGCCGTTTTCCTCATCTGCGCCTCGCGGGAAAAGGATGAGGATGAGATGATCCGCAGCATCCGGCGCCAGACGCTCTCGATCTTCATTTACATTCTGTTCTTTCTGTACTTTCTCGCCGGGCTGTTTTTCAGCCTGGATATCGGTCTGCATTTCGTGAAAGATTATCAAGGAGAGGTCCTCGGCAATACGATCATCAGGATCACGCTCTTCGCAATCATCTATGAACTCGTTTTCAAGATCCGTTTATGGCTCAATAGGAGGGAAAGCAAATGAAAAACACGGTTCGCGTCGAAAGGGCGATCCTGGATATCACCCAACAGGATTTGGCCGCAGCCGTCGGTGTAAGCCGACAGACCATCAATTCCATTGAATCCGGAAAGTATGTTCCGTCAACGGTACTGGCATTGAAGATAGCCCGATATTTTCAGAAGCCGACGGATTCGATTTTCATGCTCGATGAGAATGATTGAGTCCACGGCAGGAGCGTGACTGTCCGGCATTGTAAAGCCGTACTTTACAGAAAGTGTAAAGAGTGTAAAGGGGCTTTACACATTAACTCAAAACGTAATTATTTGATTGTTAAAGCATTGCAAGTTTGGCACGGGGTCTGATTTGAGGAGAGGCAAATGCAAAAACTGATGTAAAACAATTAAATAATTACGAACATGAAACACATTATTTCTCTTTTGATGGTGGTGCTGATCAGCACAGTGATGGCGAATGCGAAGACGGTCCGCGGTTATGTCTCCGACAAGGAAGGGAAGCCGGTCGTTGGAATGAAGATGGTGGTCGTGAATGCCGACGATCCTCAAAAGAAGAGCATCGCCGTAACGGACGAGAAGGGCTACTTTTCCATGCTGGTCCCCGACAACATCGACACCTCCGATCTGGTCAATGTGTTCGCCGGTAACGGAACCAAGGTCGTCCAGTACCGGGAAACATCGACAGGAATCCGGCTCGTGGTCGAACCTTCCCAGAAGATGGAAAGCGCCCTGGCACAGAAATAACGCTCCTTTTTACTTGACTACAAAGTTTTTATCTGTCAACTGGCGAGAAATCGCCAGTTTTTTTCTATATTTACTGCATGTTAGTCAAGTGTATTCTCCTCGTCCTGTTCTTTGCCGTGATGATCGGGGTCGGCATCTATTGCCGCCGGACCGCATCTGATGTTCAGGGATTCGTGCTGGGCGGCCGCAATGTCGGCTCCTGGCTTACGGCTTTCGCCTTCGGCACCTCGTATTTTTCCGCAGTTATTTTTGTCGGCTACGCCGGTCAGTTCGGCTGGAAGTACGGTCTTTCAGCGACCTGGATCGGCATCGGCAACGCGCTGATCGGCTCTTTGTTGGCCTGGCGCATCCTCGGACGTCGTACACGCCTGATGACGCATCATCTGCAAAGCGCGACGATGCCCGACTTTTTCGGGAAGCGTTTCTTCAGCGAGCCGCTCAAGGTCGCCGCATCTGTCATTGTATTCGTTTTCCTGATTCCTTATACCGCGTCCCTCTATAACGGTCTTTCGCGGCTTTTCAGCATGGCCTTCAATGTCGATTACATCTGGTGCGTGCTGGGCATGGCCGTGCTGACCGGCGTTTACGTCCTTGTCGGTGGCTATATGGCAACAGCCGTGAACGATTTCATCCAGGGAATGATTATGCTGGTTGGTATTTGCGCCGTTATATTGGCCGTCCTGGCCGGCAACGGGGGATTCACCGCGGCGTTGGAAAATCTCTCGCAAATACCTTCCGAATCGGCACCCGCACTGAACGGCGCGTTCGTGTCATTCTTCGGACCACAGCCCATCTATCTGTTGGGTGTCGTCCTGCTGACTTCCCTCGGCACATGGGGTCTCCCGCAGATGGTCGGTAAATTCTACGCCATCCGCAACGAGGCCGCCATCCGCAAGGGTACGGTCATATCGACCTTCTTCGCCTTCATTGTGGCCGGTGGTTGCTATTTCCTCGGCGGTTTCGGCCGGCTCTACGGTGAAAGCATCGAATATTCGACCGCTGGCACTCCGATCTACGACAGCATCGTCCCGTCCATGCTGGCGACGCTTCCGGATCTGATGATCGGCGTCGTCATCATCCTGGTGCTTTCCGCGTCCATGTCGACCTTATCCTCGCTGGTGCTCACATCCGGCTCCACCCTTACGCTGGATATCATCGATCCGGCGGTAGCCAAGCTTCGCAAGGGTAACCGGCTGAAAGAGAAGACTCAGCTTTTCTGGATCCGCCTGCTGGTGCTGTTCTTCATTGTCGTCTCTTCGATCCTGGCCATCATCCAGGCCAAGAGTTCCGTGACCTTCATCGCCCAGCTGATGGGTATTTCCTGGGGTGCATTGGCCGGAGCGTTCCTGGCCCCGTTCCTGTACGGCCTTTACTGGAAGCGTACGACTTCCGCATCGGTCTGGGCCTGCTTCATCGCCGGTGTCGCCGTCATGTGCGGATGCATGTACTGCACGTTCACGGGCAAGACCTTCATCAGCCCGTTCTTCACGTCGCCGATCAATGCCGGCGTGCTGGCAATGCTGCTTGGTCTCGTGATCGTTCCTGTGGTCAGCCTCATTACCAAGGTGACCAAAAAAGAAGACGTGGAGCGGATGTTCAGCTGCTACAGAGGCACTGTCACCGTCCACGTCACGACTGCTCTCGAAGAGGGCCAGGAATAGTTCCGATCAGCTAAAAGACAAAGTTGTAGCCTGCGCCCAGGAGGTGACAGGCTCCGGTAAGTCCGCTCTTGTCATAAAGGTGGTACATATAGAAGAAATCCAGCGAATGGCCGTGCCCCAGGCTGATTTCCGTACCGGCGTAATGCAGCGAACGGACCCAACCCTTGCCGTCGAGGCTACCAAACAGTTCATACATCACGTAAGGAGTGAGAATGCTGTCCTGCGCTTTGTATTGAGTGCGTAGACGGGTCCTTAGGGTGTTGCTGAATGATTCGGCGTCCGGGTTGTAAGCTAATTCGTATTTTTCGCGGAGCGCGACGGCAAGGCCTTCGCGCTTCAGCGTTTCCGTGAAGCTCAGAACGGCCTTGTGCTGAACCATATTGCCCGCGGAAGGAATGCTCCAGTACTCATAGCTCAGGTCACCCTTAAGCCACTTGTTGAAGTTATAGCCGCCGCCGGCCATGGCAAACCAGCACTCGGTGCTGTGCACATTGTCAAAGGAGCGGTGCTCAAGCCGCGCCATGGCATAGGGGGCCCCGAAAGATTTGACAAGCTGGACGCTGCTCCAGGTTCCGAAGTCCGAAGTGGACTGCGCATTTCCGTTCAGGGAGAAGAGAAGGAATGCGGATGCGAGGGTGAGGATAGTTCGTTTCATATGTGACAAAGATAATAAAAAGATTTATTATCCGTCCTTTTATCGTCAATCTTTCAGTCAGTTAATTTCTTACTGACCTGCACCGCCAGCACATTTTTTCAAAAAATATTTGCAGATTCAAAATATATCGTCTATCTTTGTATCGGCATCCGATATAACGATTAACGAAATAGTATCATGAACAACACGAATTCAGCACAGACCGAAGCCGTTTACTACATCCTGCTGGCACTGCAGCAGCCCCTTCACGGCTATGGTATTATGCAACAGACATCCACACTGAGCAAAGGAAGGCTCAGCCTCTCAGCAGGAACGCTGTACGGCGCACTGTCCAATCTGCTCGAAAAAGGTTGGATCAAGCCTTATGGCGATTCAGACGGACAAGAAGGAAGGCGTAAGCAGTACCAAATCACCGACGCCGGCAAAAAGGTACTGGAAGCCGAATTCGAGCGCCTGGAAGAAATGGTTGAAAACGGGAAAAAATACATATTAAAATAGATCATCATGAAAACAAAGAAGATCCTTATCAGATGGTTCGTCAATTTCGACAATGAAGAGAAGTTTCTGAACGAGCAAAGCCAAAAGGGCTGGGATTTCTGGCACACGAACGGAGTCATCTACCGTTTCAAGGCCTGCAAGCCCGGAGAATTCATTTACCAGATTGATTTCGACGAAAAGAAATCGGCCATAGGAGAAGACTATGTCGTTTTCCGCAACTCGTGCGGCGACTCTTTCGTCCACCAATGGAAAAACAAGATCTATTGGAAGAAGAAGTCCGAGGACGGACCTTTCGAAACGGAAAACAACACGGCCGCCAAACTCCAACTGACCAACAAGGCCTTCAACTTCCATCTGAGAAGTTTTATCGGCCTGAGCCTCATCGTAGCCGCCTCGATCCTCATCCTTCACCCGATCGGCCTTCACCTGCCTCAAAATGGATTCTCGACGTGGCTGACAGGTTTCAGTTCCGGGCTCGCTTATGGCACACTTCTTTTCCAGACCCTCATCCTGCTCCCCGTCCTGGTCAAACTGCGCCGGAAAATGAACAGCCTCATCAAACAGCTGTATTGAATCCGAGGAGTTTCGTGACAGAGTAGGGAATTATACCACAATTAGTTTGTAGCCTGTACCGCGGACATTGACGATGCGGACACGAGAATCTTTGGTGAGTGAGCGGCGGAGACGGGTGATGAGAACCTGGAGGCTACGGGCGTTGAAGTAATCATCGTCGCCCCAAAGGGACAGGAGGATGTTCTGGGTGGGAATGATGCTGCCGCCGCCTTTGCAAAGGAGCTGGAGAATATCGGTCTCTCGGCGAGGAATAACGATTGACTCGCCGGTGGGCTTGTGAAGCAGGGTTGCCGACTCGGGGGTGAACTGATAATCACCGATGCTATAGGATTCTTGGCCTTTCTCCTGGCCAAGGATCCTTTTTCCGTTCCTTTCCAGGAGGGTTTTCATCCGGACCACCAGCTCGGGAATGGCGAAGGGCTTTTTGAGGTAGTCATCGGCACCCAGGTTGAATCCTGCCACCACATCGTCCACGGTGGTCTTTGCGGTCAGGAACAGGATGGGCGTTTCCTTGTCGCTCTGGCGGATGGATTTCACCATGTCGAAACCGGACATCTTGGGCATCATCACGTCCACCACAAGGATGTCGGGCCGGACCTCGAAGTATCGACGGAGACCTTCCGAGCCGTCATAGGCCTGTTCGACGGAGAAGTCCATCGTCTCCAGAGCGTCTCTCACAATGCCGGAGAGCGTCTTTTCGTCCTCTACCAATAATACCTTACTGCTCATAGTTCGATGGTGAATGTGCTTCCCTTGCCGAGTTCGCTTTCAACTGAGATATGGGCCTGCTTCTCGGGAGCGATGCCGATGCCCTTGTCATGGACCGATATCCGGACGTGTCCGTCCTTTTCCTCGGCAGAGATCCGGATTTCTGCACTGTCGCCGGAATATTTGACGGCATTGTCCAGAAGCGTGGCAATAACGCTGGACATAAGGGATGCATCTATGTCGGCAGTGAGGTTTTGCTTGGACTTGTGATGTGACTAAACTCTCCTCTTTGCAGCATCGGGAATAATCCGTATCTTAGTAGAAGATTAGATTATGATCGACGCTTTTACTATAAAAGGGCCATCCGGCAACATCTCAGCAGAGATGCTGCTGCCACGGTCATATAACAAAGGGCATGACCGCTGTGAACTTGTGATCCTCATGCATGGTTTCCTCGGGTCGATGAAAGCGGCTCCGATCGGATTCTTGATCCGGATGCTCGTGAAACAGGGCTATGCTGTGCTCCTATTTGATTTCGACGGATACGGGAAAAGTGAAGGTGCCCAACAGGACAGTCCGTCGCTTGATAATAGGTTTTTTAAGGCAATAGAATAAGAATACCATGAGCATTCGCGATGAAATGATGTCCGGGCGTCTGTATGACGCCACGAGCCCGGAGCTTTTGGAGGAACTCCTCAAGACGCAGGAGATGTGTCAGGAGTACAATTCCTTGAAGGTCACGGATTTGGAAGGGAGGATCGCCCTGCTGCGCAAACTCATCGGCAAGGCCGGGGATAATCTTATCATCAACCAGCCGTTCTTCTGTGACTATGGCTCGAACATCGAGGTGGGGGACAACGTCTTCATCAATGCTTACTGTGTTATCCTTGATGAGGCCAAGGTTACGTTCGGAAACAATGTTTTCGTGGCTCCGCAATGCGGTTTTTACACGGCCGGCCATCCGCTTGACAAGGATCTACGTCGGCAGAAACTTGAGTATTCGCTCCCGATTACCGTCGGTGACGATGTCTGGATTGGCGGGATGGTGTGTGTGATGCCCGGGGTGACCATCGGATCGGGTTCCGTCATCGGCGCCGGGTCGGTTGTCATCAACGACATCCCGGAGGGCGTCCTCGCCGCCGGCAATCCCTGTCGCGTCATCCGCAAGCTCACCCCGCAGGACCGTGACCGATATATCCGATAACCGCCACAAGCGGGAATCAGAAAACAGGAATAATATGGAACAGAAGTTTTGCCAGAGCTGCGGTATGCCGCTCACAGAAGAAGTCCTCGGCACAAATGCCGATGGCAGCAAGAATGAAGAATACTGCATATACTGCTATAAGGACGGTAAATTCCTGCAGGACTGCACGATGGAAGAGATGATCGAGCACTGCGCCCAGTTCGTGGACGAGGTGAACAAAGGCCTGCCGCAGCCCATCACGAAAGAAGAATACATCGGCCAGATGAAGATGTACTTTCCGCGTCTGAAGCGTTGGCGCAAGGAATTGACGATTTCGGATGCAGTGCTGGAGAATCCCGCCTTAGCCGGGGTTAAGGAACTCATCGGCAAAATGGCCGACACACTGCCCGTTGCCTTCATTTCTTCAGTGGATGCGGAGGGTTATCCTTGCACAAAGGCGATGCTGTCGCCGCGCGTCCGCGACGGAATCAAAGTGTTTTATTTCACGACCAATACCTTCTCCCTGCGCGTATCCCATTACATAGCAAACCCCAAGGCCAGCATCTATTTCTGCGACGCGGAAGGCTTCAAAGGCATCATGCTGCGCGGCACGATGGAGGTGCTGACGGATGCCGCCTCGAAAGAGATGATCTGGCGCGACGGCGACGAGGAGTATTACCCGGGCGGCGTCACCGATCCCAACTACTGCGTCCTGAAATTCACCGCCATCGACGGCCGCTACTACAGCGATTATTATCCCAGGAGCTTCGTGATAGAGTAGATGGACTTGCCGACTACTTTCCGATGCAGGAAATAGATTAACTCTATAACTTATTGTTAATAAATACTTTAACTTTTTAACCTTTTCACGTTTGTCCCCCTACTGTCCCCGAATTTTTTGAGGCCCCAGGCAATATCAAGGCGATTTTTGCCTCGGGGGACAAAATTTTAAAGGTGCGTCCCCGCTTTGCAGCAGGAGCGCACCGGGTGTTAACAATAGAAGTCTGGCATCAGACCTCCGGTGGCAAAGGTACGAAATTTCTTCGAAAAGCAGAGATGGCATCCGCCGAGGTGACCGCGAGGGTATGTTGTAGAAAATGCGTAAATTTGCTTCGATAAATCGAAATTTACAGGTCATGAAGAAAATAGGTCTCTGGCTATTGAAGAACAACATCCACATCATGACACTCATCTTCCTGGGATGGGCCGTATGGGGAATCTGCAACTGGAACAGCCTTGCGCTGGTGCAGAAACTGGTGCTGGGCATGTACGCGTGGCTCATCATCCACGAGTAT
>CAMJHJ010000023.1 GCA_946405485.1 uncultured Bacteroidales bacterium
ACGACCGTCACCTCCCACCGTTCCGGTGAGACCGAGGACACGACGATCGCCGACATCGCCGTTGCGACCAACAGCGGCCAGATCAAGACCGGTTCCCTGAGCCGTACCGACCGTATCGCGAAGTACAATCGCTTGATGCGGATCGAGATCGAGCTCGAGGGTGAGGCGCGCTACGGCTACAAGAAGCTCCGCTAAGCGCTGATCCTGCGACAAAGCGACTGTCCCTTCAAGGCAGCAGCAATTTTAACCCCTTCGGGGGAATGCTGCCTTGAAGGGACAGTCGTTTTGTCTTTCGGACGCTCAGAATGCATTCCAAAGTGCCCACAGTGGCTTTATCATCTGGCGCGGCTTCAGTGGATGACGACGCGGAGGCCGGGGTGGCACGTCTCGAGGATGCGGCGCATGAACGCCTCATCGACCGCGATGCAACCGCCGGTCCAGGCTTTTGATCCCTTGCAATGGAAAAAGATAGCTGAACCGTCGGGGTAGCGGCATTCGGGGTTGAAGTCCAGCGCCATTCCGTAATTGTATTGCGGCGCCGTGTGGAACATGTCTTCGCCGCGGCAAGGGTGATGTGTCGCGGCCGTGTCGATGATGCGGTTGTACCAGGGGCCTTCTTCGTCGCAGGCGAAGATGCTTTCCGTGACGGGGAGCCAGGGGAGTGCGGTGCCCGGATCGGGAAGGATGCCAAAGGCCGTGAGGATGCCGAAGTCGCCTTCCGGCGTCATGGCGTCGCCCTCGCGGGTTTTGCCGAGCCCGTTCTTTCCGATGAAAGCGTCTGTCTCTGAGACAAGTTTCCATTTCCTAACGCCCGCCTTGGCATAATACCGCACGGTGGCGTTGCTGCCTTCCGCAGATTGGACCAGCAGCAGCTCATGGACGGCATCATCGCCGGAATATTGCTTCAGGACCGAACTCCAAGGCTCGGATTCACGGGGCCCGCAAGCGGCCAAAAACAGTGCCGATGCGAGGAGGGTGAGGGACAGGTAAAGCTGTTTCATGTTTTCGAAGATATTAGTCCAAATGTAAGGATTAATTCTTATATTCGTGTCCGTGGTGCTTTAAAGAAAGAAGGTTATGGCAGAGTTTTCCCGTTTTTGCATCGATGTTTTGCGTGAGCGCGTCCTCCGGCTGGATGGCGCGATGGGCACGCAGATCCAGTCTTTCGCCCTGTCGGAAATGGATTTCCGGAAGGGGCTTCCAACGGATCCGACGCGCGATGTGAAAGGCGACAACGAGTGCCTGAATCTTTCGCGTCCGGACGTGATCCGGGCCATCCACCAGTCTTATGTGGAGGCGGGGGCTGACATCATCGAAACCAACAGTTTCGGCGCCAATGCCATCGTCCAGCAAGATTACGGCCTTGCCGCCGTGGCCCCTCAGATGGCATTTGAGGCGGCCCGCCTGGCCCGTGAGGTAGCGGATGCCGCACCACGCAAGGTCTGGGTGGCCGGCAGCATGGGGCCGACCTCCAAGTCCCTTTCCCTGGTGTCGGATTTCCTTCGCCCGGAATGGCGTCCCTGCAGTTTCGATGAAATGGCCGCCGCATATGAGGCGCAGGCCCGCTCGCTGATCGAGGGCGGCGTGGACCTGATCCTGATTGAGACTTGTTTCGATGCACTCAATGCCAAGGCGGCCCTGTACGCTGTCGAACAGGTGCGCCCTGCTTTCCCGGTCATCGTTTCCGTATCCGTCAGCAACGGTTTCGGACGGACCCTGACCGGGCAGAGCCTGGAAGCATTCTATACCGCCGTTTCACGCCCGAACCTGGTGGCCTTCGGCCTTAATTGTTCGATGGGCGCGGAAGGGCTCATCCCGCTCATCCGGGACCTTGCCGGGTGGTGCCCCGTTCCGATCATCTGCTATCCCAACGCCGGCCTGCCCAATGCGCAGGGCGGCTATGATGAGACGCCGGAAACGATGGCCGGCCATATGGCCGGACTGGACACTCTGGTCAATATCATGGGTGGGTGTTGCGGCACGACACCGGAGCATATCCGGGCCTTGCCCAGCTTGCGACCGCGACCGATACCTTCGCCTTACAATGACTTGAAAGTTAGTGGATTGGAGGCGTGGACCGTAAGCGATCCTTCCGATTGCGTTTCGCCCGACCTGACCGAGCTGATCACCCGTCAGGAATACGACGAAGCGCTGATGCTTGCCGGGGAAGAGGTCGCTTCCGGCGCCGCGCTTCTGGACATCAAGCTGGATGCCCTTCCGGATCCGGCTCCGGAGATGGAACGTTTCGTCCGTCTGACGCAGGGAGACCCCTCAGTCTCCTGTGCCGCCCTGATGATTGATTCCGATGATTGGGAGACGCTCCTGAACGGGCTCAAGAACGCCCAGGGCAAGTGCATCGCACGCGCCATTGGTCTGAAGGACGGAGAATCGGCTTTCCTCGAGAAAGCATCCGTCATCCGCAGCCTGGGGGCCGCGATGGTGGTGAAACTTGAAGGGGCTGATGATCAGGAAAAGGCGCTCCGCCTGCTGGAAGGGATCGGCTTCCCTCCGGCGGACATCATTTTTGAGCGGGACCGAACACTTTGTCTATCAATCCGGTAAATTCCTGGTAGGCATCCGTATCTTCCAATTCGGCCAGGGAAGACGCCAGGCCGTGGTAGTGCCATGCATGGTCGGCCTTGCCGCCCGGGGCATGGAAGATATGCCATAACGCATCTCCCTTGACGCGGTAATCGCGGGCGATGGCCCGCATGTTGGAAAGCTTGTCTCCCAGCGCGACCATTTTCGCTTCGCGGGAAGCGGCGGCGAGCCGGTCGATGGCGGCCTGCTTGCGCTCACGCCAGGTTTTCTCCCTGCCATCCTCCGCCAGCAAGATATCCGTCTCCGCCTCGACCAGGGAGGCAACCCGGGGGCCGAAACGCTTCCGGATTTGTTCCGGCGTCACGTCGGTATCCTCTACCGTGTCGTGCAGGGCTGCTGCAGCTAGAAGCTCCGGATCGGAGGTCATCGTCGCGACGATCGCCATCGCCTCCAGGACATGGATCACATAGGGGAATCCTTTGCCGCGGCGCTCGGTGCCCGCATGCGCGTCTACGGCGAAGCGGATCGCCTCGTCGACCAGGGTCGTGTCAAGTGGATGATTGGCCATTTCGTTCGTTTGGTTTTCAAATGTAAGCATTTTTTGTCGAAATCTTCCTACCTTCGCAGTATGAAGAAGATTCCCAGTTTCACCATCGACCATCTCCGCCTGTTGCGCGGCATCTATGTTTCCCGTAAAGACCAGGTCGGGGGAGAGGTCGTCACGACCTTTGACATCCGGATGAAAGAGCCCAACCGCGAACCCGCCTTGGGACAGGGTGCGATCCATACGATCGAGCATCTCGCAGCCACCTATCTGCGAAACGATCCGCAATGGGGTGACCGTATCGTTTATTGGGGGCCGATGGGCTGCCTGACCGGAAACTACCTGCTGATGCGCGGAGATTTGCAGCCGGAGGATATCCTGCCCTTGATGCGGGATACCTTCCGATTTGTAGCCGGCTATGAAGGTGAGGTACCCGGCGCTGCACCTTCGGACTGCGGCAACTGGCTCCTGCATGATCTGCCGATGGCCCGCTACGAGGCGGAAAAGTATTTGCGTGAGGTTTTGGAAGTGATCCGTCCGGAGAACTTGCGATATCCGGAGAAATAAGTGCTCGCAGGTGCTTTAAACCTGATTTTGAGACCCTTTCAGATTGTTAAATAAAATTTTTTCAAAAAATCTTTAAAAATAATTTGCAGAACCAAAATATTGTACTACCTTTGTGTCAGGGTTGAGCAAGAGATGCGTTCTGCACCCGTCAACCTCTTTGGTTATTAGTTTTAGTGTTATTAATTATGTGGTAAGTATGAGTGTTCGCCCGCGAGGGTCAACGCTCATTTTTTTTATCCATAAAGCGCTGACGGGCTTGTCTTTTGTCCTAAAAAAACCGTAGATTTGTATAAATACGATATGGACAAAGTCTACAGCCATGAATAAACTCATCCAACTCGCTTCCCATTTCGCCGTCGAAGGCGTCATCGCCCGGGTCAAACCCCTCGGCGAAGGTTTTATCAATGACACTTATACCGTCACGCTGGAGGGACAGGATCAGCCGTCCTATATCCTTCAACGCAAGAATCACATCGTTTTCCCGGATGTGCCCGCGATGATGGACAACATCGACCGGGTCACGCGTTACATCAAGTCCAAGGTGCATGATCCGCTCCGGCAGACGCTGACCATCATTCCCGCCAAGGATGGCAAGCTGTATTACAAGCAGCGGAATGGTAACTATTGGGCCATGACGCTTTTCATCCGTGACACGATGAGTTACACCAAGGCCGACAAGCCGGAGATCGCCTACCAGGGTGGTCTGGGACTGGGACAGTTCCATCGCCTGGTCGACGGTTTCAAGGAGCCCCTGGCCGAGGTGATCAAGGGTTTCCACAACATCCGCTGGCGTTTCACGCAGTGGGACGAGGCGATCGCGCGCGATGCCGCCGGCCGCGTCAAGGACCTGAAAGAAGAAATCGGCTGGATCGAGTCCCGCCGGGAGAAGATGCTTGCGTTCTGGGAGCTCTTCGAAAAGGGCGTCATCCCTTGCCGGGTCACGCACAACGACACCAAGATCAGCAACTTCCTGTTCAATGCGGACGACCAGTCCCTGCTTTGCGCCATCGACCTTGATACGCTGATGTCTTCCACGCTTCTCAACGACACCGGCGATGCGCTGCGCTCCTACACCAATACGGGTGAGGAGGATGACAAGGACCTCTCCAAAGTCTCGATGAGCATGCGGATGTTCCAGGCCTACATGGAAGGCTATCTTTCCATGATGAAGGACAAACTGGCGGAATCAGAGGTCCGGTATCTGGCATTCAGCGGCCTGTACATCACCTACGAGCAGGTGCTGCGCTTCCTGATGGACTACATCGACGGTGATACCTATTACAAGACCAAATATCCTGAGCACAACCTGGTGCGTACCCATGCGCAGTACAAGCTCCTGACCAGCATGGAAGAGCAACTTCCCGAGATGGAAGCGGTCGTGCGTCGTCTCATGAAACTGTAAATCTGAATCTAGATATGAAAAAATTGGCTTTCCTTCTGGCGGCGGCCACCCTTCTCCTTCTGTCCGCCTGCAAGCAAAATGAAGGTCCCATCCGGACCGATGTCCCTAAACGTCCCGCCGGCCAGACGGACATGCTGGCCTTCGCGGCGCCGCCCATCGATACGGTCCGCGTCGGTTTCGTCGGGCTGGGTATGCGTGGCGGCGGTGCCATCAACCGCTACCTCCATCTGCCGACGGCCAAGATTGTGGCGCTCTGCGATGTCCGCAAAGAGTATGTGGAAAAGGCGCAGAGCAAACTGGCGGCGGCCGGAGTCCCCGCTGCCGCTGAATACTTCGGTGACACCGAGGTATTCAAACAGCTTTGCGAGCGCGACGACATCGACCTGGTCTATATCTGCACCGACTGGGTGCATCATGTACCCGTAGCCCTTTATGCGATGGAGCATGGCAAGCATGTGGCGATCGAAGTGCCGGCAGCGACTTCCCTGGAGGAAATCTGGGCTTTGATCAATACGTCCGAGCGCACGCGCAAGCATTGCATGCAGCTGGAGAACTGCTGCTACGACTTTTATGAGCTGGCCACGCTCAATATGGCCCAGCACGGTCTATTCGGCGAGATTTACCACGGAGAGGGCGCTTACATCCATTGCCTGACCCCTTTCTGGAAGAGTTACTGGGATAACTGGCGGCTCGAATTCAACCGCACCCATAAGGGCGATGTGTATCCCACGCATGGCTTCGGCCCGGTCTGCCAGGTGTTCGACATTCACCGCGGCGACCAGTTGAAGACCCTGGTCTCCATGGAAACGGAGGCCCTGACCGGCCCCGGCCTGGTCAAGAAACTGAGCCCCGAGGTGGAGAATCCCGATGAGTTCGCCAATGCCGACCATACGATGACGATGATCCGTACCGCGAAGGGACGCACGATCCAGATCCAGCACGGCGTGATGACGCCGCGCCCGTACAACCGGATGTATCAGATCGTGGGAACGAAGGGCTTTGCCAGCAAATATCCGAGGCCCGGCTATTCGTTCGTACCGGAGCAGATCAAGGATGTGGTCGACCTCCCTGCGGGTTACGATGGAGATCCTTACCTGGGTCCGGAGCAGTATGAGCAGCTGGTCCAGGCTTACACCCATCCGCTTGTCAAGGAAATCGGCGAAGTTGCCAAACAGGTCGGCGGCCATGGCGGCATGGACTTCATCATGGATTACCGTCTGATCTACTGCCTGAACCACGGTCTGCCGCTGGATATGGATGTCTACGACCTCGCCGAATGGTGCTGCGTCGGTCCGCTTTCCGCCATCTCGATCGAGCACGGCAGCGCGCCGGTCGAAGTCCCTGACTTCACCCGCGGCGGCCAGGACAAGATCAAGGGGTTCCATCATGCATACGCCAACTAATTTCCCGATTGATTACTTATGAAGAATAGTTCTGTTTTATGGGCGGCTGTTGCAGCATTGTTGATATCCTGCAACGGGCCGGTTCCCACGCCTACGGTGGGCAAGCGCGCCGAGGCGCTGGATGCGTCCCTTTGGGAGGCCTCCGAATGGATTTCCGCAGCCGATGCGCCGGTTGTGACCGGCAAGGCCTCGGAAGTGTTCCGGGCTGCGGATGGCGCCAGTTTTTTCCAATCATCCGTCAAGAATGAGAAGGCGGTCACGTCGGCTAAATGGATGACAGCCGGCCTGGGCGTCTATCAACTGTATGTGAATGGTCTGCCGGTCGGGGAAGAATTCCTCAAGCCCGGTTTCACGCATTATGCCAAGACCAAACGCTCCTTCACCTATGACGTGACGGATGTTTACAGCAAGAAGGCCGGTGGAGAGAATGTCCTTTCGGTCCAGGTCACCCCGGGCTGGTGGGCGGACAAGATCGTTACGCCCGGTGGCCATGAGGGTATGATCGGGAAGAAATGCGCCTTCCGCGGCGTCTTGCAGCTTACTTATGCAGATGGTACGACAGCCTGTTTCGGCACGGATACGGAGCATTGGAAGGCCGGCATCGCCGGTCCTGTGACCCACGCCGGCATCTTCGACGGAGAGGAATATGATGCGCGTATCGAACCTGGGATGTTCTCCGTCGACCGCCTGTCCACACCTGAAGTGAACAGCGAATTCGCCGGAGAGATCCTGCCTTCCGAGGGCGCTGAAATCTATCTGCGCAAGGATTTGACCCTGAAGCCTGTCCTGGCCTATGTCTGGGAAGGCGTGACCGGAGCCAAGGAGTCGGAGAATAAGGAAGAAGTGGAATATGGAAAAGTCGTCATCGCGCGGGAGTATGCTGCCGGACAGGAGATCCTGTTGAAGCCGGGGGAGACCCTCGTCGTTGATTTCGGCCAGAATGCGGCGGCTGTCCCTTCCTTCGTCTTCCAGGCTGCGGACGGTACGGAGCTGACCTGCCTTCCCGGTGAACTTCTCAATGATGGCAACGGCGCCGAGTCCCGTGGCATGGACGGTCCCGAGGGCAGCGTCCATCGCCGCAACTTGCGCACCTATGAGAAGGGCATCCGGCTGAAGTACACTTTCGGCAAGGACCCGTTGGGCCGGAAGAATGCGTTTGTCGCTTATCATCCGAGCTGTACCTTCTTCGGCTATCGCTTCATCTCCGTCACGGCGACGGGCGAGGTCCGGTTCCGCAGCGTGGAATCCATCCCGGTGACATCCATCGCCAAGCAGCTTGAGACCGGTGTCTTAGAGACCGGCAATGAATTGATCAACAAACTGATATCCAATACGGTATGGGGTCAGCGCTCCAACTATCTCTCCGTGCCGACGGACTGCCCGCAGCGCGACGAGCGCCTGGGCTGGACCGCCGATACGCAGGTCTTCACCGAGACCGGCACCTTCTTTGCCAACACCGATTCCTTCTTCCACAAATGGATGCGCGACATGCGTGACACGCAGACCGAGGCCGGTGCATTCCCGGGCGTCGCTCCGCAGGCCCAGTATGGCGCTGAGCCGACTTCGATGATGCGTCTGGGATGGGCGGATGCCGGCATCATCTGCCCCTGGACGATCTGGAAACAGTTCGGCGATACGCAGATCATTGAGGAGAACTGGGAGGCGATGGACCGCTTCATGAAGCATGTCAACGACACGAAGTACGACCACAAGACGCTGGCGGCCGAGAACGGCGACTATCAGTGGGCAGACTGGCTCAGCTACGAGCCTCTGGAGAGCTGCAGCCGCCGTGCCTTTGCGCCGGCCGACGCCAAGGGTTACTGGCCCCGCCTTCCCGAAGCCATCGTGTATTGGAATTATCTGAGCGCATCCTACTGGGCCATCGATGCCCGGATGATGCGTGACATGGCTGCTGCCAGCGGCCGCGATGCTGCTCCTTATCAGGAGATGGCTGAGGCTGCGCGCGCCTACCTTCAGAAGAGTTTCCTGAATCCGGACGGCACCTTCAAGCTCGCGATTCTCAATACCATGCAGACTCCGGCTCTCTTCGCCCTGAAGAACGACCTGGTCGAAGGGGAGGCCCGCGAAGCGATGAAGGCGCGTCTGCGCCAGAATTTCGCCGACCATGACGGCTGCCTGCAGACCGGTTTCCTCGGGACCTCCATCCTGATGGATGTCCTGACCCAGGAAGGGATGGCCGATATCGCCTGGGACCTGCTCTTCCAGCGCAAGAACCCCAGCTGGCTCTATTCCGTCGACAACGGCGCCACTACGATCTGGGAGCGTTGGAACAGCTATACCCTTGAGTCCGGCATGGGCCCGAGGGGCATGAACAGCTTCAACCATTACGCCTATGGCAGCGTCTGCGCCTGGATCTGGAAGACGGTCGCCGGTATCGCCGCCGATCCGGCCCAGCCCGGCTTCAAACATATCGTGATGAAGCCTGTTCCGGACAAACGTCTGGGCTTCATCAACGCCGAATACAAATCCGCCGCCGGCCTGATCAAGAGCGCCTGGAAGTATGAGGGCGAGAAATGGATCTGGGACTTCACCGTGCCTGAAGGCGCGACGGCGTCTGTGACCCTGCCTGGCGAAACGGAGGTGAAAGAGTACGCCGCCGGCACGCATCACGTTGAGTTATAAGCGACGATGAAAAGATTCTGTTTATACGTTGTAGCGCTGCTCGCCAGCGCTACACCTGTTTTCGGGGCGACCCCTCCGTCCGGCCAGCGGGCGGAATCAGAGTTCGTGACCGAATACCTGACGCCGACGCGCATCGTATGCAGTTCGGGTGCTCTGAATGGAGCGGAAAACCTGCTGCAGCCTTACTGCGGTCAGGTCAGCACCTCCGAACCTGTCGTGACGGTCTTCGGTCAGAAAGGCTCGGTGCTTCTGGATTTCGGCAAAGAGATCCAGGGCGGGATCCAGATCGTCCGGGCCATTTCCAATAATCACAGGGCGGCGCGTTTCCGCATCTGCCTGGGTGAATCGGTCAGCGAGGCCCTGAGCAGCGTCGATACGCCCGGGAGCACGGCCACCAACGACCACTCCGCCCGGGATGTCGAAGTCAGCGTGCCTTGGCTCGGCACGCTCGAATTCGGCAACAGTGGCTTCCGTTTCGCGCGCCTGGACCTGCTGGATGAGGATCAGGATGTGCCCATCCTGGCCGTCCGTGCCATTTCCCGCTACCGGGACATTCCCTATCTGGGCTCATTCCGCTGCAGCGATCCCGGTCTCGACCGGATCTGGGAGACGGGCGCCTATACCGTCCACCTGAATATGCAGGAATACCTCTGGGACGGCATCAAGCGCGACCGGCTCGTCTGGATCGGGGACATGGATGTGGAGGTCATGACGGTCGGCACCGTCTTCGGCAATCACGAGGTGGTGCGCAAGAGCCTCGACTACGTCCGGGACCGGACGCCATCCGGCTCATGGATGAACGGGACCTGTTCGTATTCGCTATGGTGGATCATCATGCAACACCATCTGTATCAATGGTATGGGGATATGGCATATCTGCGGGAGCAGCAGGATTACCTGTCTGCGCTCTTGCATCAGGTGATGGCGAATGTTGACGGTAACCGGGAGGCTTATCCCGGCTGGCGTTTCATCGACTGGCCTTCCAATGACAAGCCGGCGGTGATCCATGCCGGCCTGCAGGCGTTGACGGTGATGGCGCTTGACTCAGGTACGGAAATGGCTGGATGGCTGGGCGACAAGGCCCTGGCGCAGGAATGCGCCGAAAAGGCAGCCCGAATGAAGACATACATTCCCGACACGGAAGGCAGCAGCCAGGCGGCGGCGCTTCTTTCCTGCGCCGGCATGTTGGACGCTGAAGCCGCCGCCAAGATCATCCTGGACAACGGTCCGGCCTCGTGTACCTCTTTCATGGGCTACTTCCTGCTGGAGGCACTTGCCCGCGCCGGTCATTATGCGGAGGCCTTGCAGTTCGTCCGTTCTTATTGGGGGCGGATGATCGAGCTGGGCGCCACGACTTTCTGGGAGGATTTCAACTACAACGACGGCCTGAAAGCCGCTCCGATCGACGAGATTGTTCCAGAGGGTAAATTCGACATCCACGCCGACGGCGGAGCCTGGTGCTATGTCGGCCTGCGTCATAGCCTGTGCCACGGCTGGGCCTCCGGTCCCACGCCCTGGCTGAGCCGGCATGTCCTGGGAATCGAGCCGCTGGACGTCGGCTTCCGGAAGGTCCGGATTGAGCCGCACCTGGGGGATTTGGAATGGGCCGAAGGCTCTTTTCCCACACCTCATGGTGTCATTGAGGTCTGCCACCGTAAAGGTACTGACGGCAAGATTGTTACGAAAGTTAAATTGCCTCGCGGCGTGAGGCGTATCAATTAGGATATGAGCAAGAAGATTCTTTTTTGTCTGGCGATGATCAGCGTGCTCGCCACTTTCTCCTGTAAGAGAGAGGTTGTGCCTGGAGAGCGGTGGAGTGAGGAACGTGCCTGGGCTTGGTATAATGCCCAGCCATGGCCGGTCGGGTGCGTGTACATGCCCTCTTACGGCGGGACCTCTGTAGAGATATGGGGGAAGGATTATTTCCAGCCGGATGTGGTGGACCGGGAGTTGGGATTGGCAGAGGGTCTGGGATTCAATGCCATCCGCCTGTTCCTGTGCGATCTCGTGTGGCAGGACGATCCCGAGGGGTTCATGGAGCGGCTGGAGGAGACGGTAAGGCTGGCTGACAAGCATGGCCTGCGTATCCTGATGACGTTCTTTACCAACGGCGGCACGATTAAGAATCCGTATCTGGGAGCGCAGCCCCAGCCGGTGCCGGGTGTGCATAATTCGGTCTGGATGGCTTCTCCCGGACGGGATGTCGTCAATGATCCGGCGCGTTGGCCGGTGATCGAGCGTTATCTCAAGGCGGTGATGACTCGTTATAAGGACGACCCGCGCATCCTGGCCTGGTGCCTGTATAACGAGCCGGAGAATACGAAGGGCTTCGAGACCCTGCCGTTCCTGGAAACGGTGTTCCGCTGGGCGCGGGAGGTGAATCCTTCGCAGCCTCTGACGGCGCCGATGTGGGCGATGCCGGATGCCCGTTCCTATAATAAGGAAATATCAGAATTCGTCTGCGCCAACAGCGACGTGATCTCTTTCCACAGCTACAATGATTCCACGAAATGCCGTGCCTTTATCGAGTACGCCCTTCAGTTCGGGCGTCCGGTGATTTGCTCGGAGTGGATGGCGAGGTCGAGGGGATCGGATTATTTCTCCATCTTGCCGCTTTTCAAGAAGTACAGGATCGGCTGTTTCAGTTACGGTCTTGTGAATGGCAAGCAGCAGTGCCATTATCCTTGGAATCCGGTCGAGGATGGCAAGCCCGTCCCTTTCACGGAAGAGCCGGAAGTCTGGTTCCATGACCTCTTCCGCCCCGATGGCACGCCATACAGCGAGGAGGAGGTCCGTTTTATCCGTGAGCAGCTGGCCGATTAGGGCTCGAAGTCGGGATCGACGTAGTTGTAGAGGCTGGCGACGACGTTGGCGCTGAATTGATGGGCGACTGGGACGATGCGGTCCCAGTCGCTTTTTGTCAGCTGCAGGGCCGGCCCAGATGCCTGTGCGGTTTGGGCAGCAGAGACTCTAACCCCTTCGGGGGAATGCTGCCCAAACCGCACAGGCACATGGGCCTTCGCAGGCGGACAGGCAGTCGATACTAAGGCGTAAACCGTGCCGGCGTTGAAGTTGTCGCCGGCACCGATCGTGGAGACGACCGGGGTATCCTGGGGGACCGGGTAGATCCCATGGGCGCCGGGAGAAAAAACCTCCGTCTCGCGGGCGCCTTTCGTGCAGATGAAGTTCGGGCAGCGCGGGGCGATGTGCTCCGCATACACCTTCGCCGCATCAGTGGAGCCATACAGGGCCTCGATGTCTTCGGAGGAGCCCCGTACGATGTCGCTCAGGGCGATGTTTTCCTCGATCTGCGGCAGGGAATCCGCGGCGTTGTGGTTCTTCCTGAAATTGATGTCATAATAGACGACGGCGCCCGCTTCACGTGCCTGCCGGATCAGGGCGCGCGTCTGCTCCCGGGTCTCCGGATTGATGGCGAAGAAGGAGCCGAAAAGGACGATGTCGCCGGGTCCGAAGTTCAGCGCAGGCGCCTGGAAAGCCGGGAGGGTGCGGTCCCGGAAGAATTCATAATGGGCATTGCTTTTCTCGTCCAGCAGGGCCAGCGAAACGGTGCTCTGGCCGGGAGAACGAACCAGGGCCTCGTCAGAGAGACGGTTCTCTTTCATGAATGCGGTGACGATGTCCGCCACCGGATCGTCACCGGTCTGCGTGACCATGCGCAGCGCTATTTCCGGGCACTTGCGCCCGACAGTGCGGCCCAGGGAAATCATGGCGTTGAAAGTGGATCCGCCCGGGACGGCGGCCTGGGGCTGCCCGCCCCGGAAAACGATGTCGAGGACGGTCTCCCCGATGCCGGTGATGCTCATGTTCAGTCGAAATGGTTATAAATGACAGTGGGACGTTCCGCCCGTATGCTCATGGACGGGAACCAGATGTCGTCCGCGGTCAGACCGCAGGCCTCGATGGCCTCCAGCGCATACTCCAGGCGTCCGAAATTGGAATCCACGTTGTTGGTGCCGAAGGTGAACTTGATGCCGCGCGCCTTGGCTTTGCGGATGATGTCGAAAGATGGGATCTTGTAGCGCGGGTTGATCTCCAGGGCGATGTGATACTTCTCCAGCACATCCAGGACTTTGTCCACGCGCTCGGGCGTCCAGAAGACGTCATATTGGGCCTGCATGACGCCGGGCAGGAAGGTCGGATTGGCATAGATGTCGGCGGGCTCGTTGGTGAGGATCAGCACCGTCTGGTCGACGAGATGGTCCATGTACTGCTGCCGGCTGATGCCGTCGAAAAACACTTCCTCCGGTCGGTAGATCCGTGAGTTCCTGCCCTTGTGGTCGATGATCGTCATTGCGTCGGTGAAGAGATATTCGAAGATGCCCAGGGCGTCCTTGGAGAAGGTCTGGGTCCATTTCCGTCCCTCGCCCTGTACGCCGAAGAGGAAGGGCTCGCCGCTGATCTCGTCGTGATAGGCATAGACCTCCGCGTCGTCCGCGAGCATGCGTCCCACGCCGCCCTCACCGGCATTCGGCGCCACGCCGTAATTGATGCCATAGTTCATGGACATCGCGTGCGCCATCTCCTGCGTCAGGTCGCCCTTGAGGTGGACGTGGTAGTCGATGACCGGGAAGTCCCGCTGCTGCAGGCGGATGATCCCGTCCTGCTGCTCATTGACCGGCGCGAGAGTGTCGGCCGGATTCTTCGTGCCTTCGGGCAGGGTTGTGAGGGTCAGGTTCCGGAATTCGACGGTGCCGCTCACCCCCTGCAGTCCGATGCGTCCGGGCGCGATGCGCTCAGCCTCGTGTCCCGGCGCCCGCCAGGGGTCCTCCGGCTCCGTATAACAGACGACATCCACGCCGTTGATGCGGACGCCGACATTCTTGCCACGCACGGCGACATTGACGTCGAACCATTCTCCGTCCTGCGCCAGGGAGCGGTAGAGATTGCGCACGTGCAGCAGGCTGCCGGTCTTGACGCTGCCGTCGATCGGGCCGTTGTGCAGGAGCACTTCGTAACCGGAAGCGTCCTCTTGCCGGCAGAACGAGATGAGCGCCCGGGCACCCTCCGAGCAGCGAGCCTGCCCGTTCAGCTCAAAGTCGCAGACACTCTGCCGTGAACTCCAGCTGTCGCCCTCGCCCAGACTGAGCGCGGAAGGGATGGACGGCCGGCAGCTTGCCGCCAAAAGCACGAGGACACTGAAGATGCAGGATAGAGGGAAGGATAGTCTCATGGTGCGGGGCTCTTATTTGATCATGTCCTGAAGAAGGCCGGCGAGGTTCTCGCGGACATCGGATGCGTTGACGGGATTGGAATAGAAGAAGGTGTTGTTGAGGCCGAGATCGGCGATCTCGCCCGTCTGGGAGTCGATGATAGCGTAATAAATCGTGTTGTTGTAGGGTTCCGTGCGCGGAATGTAGGTCGGATTGGACCTCTTCCTTCTGTCGGCAATCTGATCGGCGATTTTCTCGATCATACGGATGGTCGCGCGCTCCATCTCTTCCAGGCGGCGGCCTTCTGCGGACTGGATGTGACCATAGGAATAGAAAATGATTCCGTAACGGTGCTTGCTCTGCTTGATCTTCTGGACCAGCGCGTCGGGAACACGGAGACGCCCGGCACGGGAGGTTCCCATGTCTGCGAAGGAATCGAGCCAGCGGCCGATGGCGGCGTCGCGGTCATCATAGTCCATCTGGATGGCGTGGGTGAAGGGGTAACGCTCGGATTCGATGACCTCCAAAAGGACCCTGGCGGCCTCATCTGACAGATCGGCGTCATACTTCGGGTTGTTGCGCTCATTGTAGTAGATGACGTGTGAGAAGGGCTCGAAGAGGGCGTATTCGTCAACGCCCTTGAGGTTGAAATTGCTGGAGTAGCGTGCCGGCCCGCAGGAGGAGACGATCGTCAGGACTGCGGCGAAAAGGAAGGGGAGTCTGTGTTTCATATGATGGTTTATTTCGTTTTTTTCGTGTCTACGAATTTACAAAAAAATAGGACGATTTGCATCAAAGCAGCGGAACAGTTCGTATTTTTGTGTCCATGAAGCGTATGACCTGTCCTTCTTTTGAGCGTTGCGGCGCGTGCCGGTGGCTGGATTGCGACTATGCGGAGCAGCTGGCCCGCAAGCGCGATGCGGTCGCACAGGCATTCCGGGCTGCGGGGCTGCGGGTGAATGTGCGGGAAGTGTACGGGATGGAGGAGCCTTTCCACTATCGCAACAAGGTGATCGCCGCCGTCTCGATGCAGGGCTCGCGGGTCGTCTGCGGCCTGTATGAGGAATGGTCGCACCGGGTGGTCCCCGTCTCGGACTGCCTGTTGCAGGACCGGCGGCTGAATGCCGTGCTGGGGACGCTGACGGATTTGCTGAATAAGCTGAAGATCAAGCCTTTCGGCTACGGCGGCGTGCTTCGGCACATCTTGCTGCGCGTGGGGGTCCGGACGGGGCAGGTGATGGTCGTGCTGGTGACTTCGGAGGAACTGATGCACGGGCGCAAGGAGCTCCTTTCGCGCCTGCGGGCCGCGCATCCCGAGGTCGCGACCGTGGTGCAGAACATCCAGCCGCGGCAGACGAGCGTGGTGCTGGGGCCGCGGGAGAAAGTGCTCTATGGGCCGGGGTTCATTTATGATGAATTGCTGGGCCTGCGATATAAGATCAGTGCCCGTTCCTTCTATCAGGTCAATCCGGTGCAGACGGAGCGGCTGTATGGACTGGCCCTGTCGGAAGCTGCGCTCAGGCCGGGAGAGACCTTGCTGGACGCTTATTGCGGCATCGGGACGATCGGGCTCTCGGCGGCGGGCTCCGAGACCCGGGTGATCGGGGTGGAGATCAACGGGGACGCCGTGCGGGACGCCATCGGCAACGCCCGGGCGAACGGGATCCGGAATGCGCAGTTCTACTGCGACGACGTCGGCACCTTCATGCGGGACTTTGACACGCCCGTGAATGTCCTGATGCTCGACCCGCCCCGAGCGGGCTGTGACGAACCGTTCCTCCGTTCAGCCCTGCGGCTCAGCCCGGAACGTATCGTTTACGTCAGCTGCAATCCCGAGACCCAGGCCCGCGACGTCGCTTTCCTCACGCGCGGCGGCCGCTACCGCATCGCTTCGGACGCTTGCCCGGTCGACATGTTTCCGCACACGGGACACATTGAAAATGTGCTCGCGCTCAGAAGGGGCTGATTGTCTTAATCCCTGCTGGATTCGCCTAATACACGTAACGCACGGCGTGCCAGACCGCGAAGAACTCTTCGATGGTGAGGTAACCGTCCACCGTGAAGAGGACGTCGCTCTGGAAGCTGCTGGTGCCCTCGTAGACTTTGCCGTCCCGGATCGTGGCCAGGATATCACTGGTGAAAGTGGACGTGCCCTTGTAGATCTTGCCGTCGCGGATTGTGAAAAGGATGTCGCGCTGGAAGTCGCTGGTGCCTTTATAGACCTTTCCGTCCCGGACCGTGTAAAGGACATCGCTGGTAAAACTGGATGTGCCTTTGAAGATCTGGTGGGACCGGACGGTGGCGATGACGTCGCTGGTGAAGCCGGAGGTCTTTTTGTAGACCTTTCCGTCCCGCACCGTGCAGATCACGTCACTGGTGAAGGAACTCGTGCCTTTATACACCCGCACCTCTGCCGCCGCCCCTCTCACGGCGAAGGGCAGCAGGAGAAGCAGGGCCGTGAATAGCGCCTTCATGGATTCTGAGAGAGAGGGATGTCGCCTAGGCGAACTGGAAGCTCTCGATCTTCAGTTTACCGTTCTGCTGGATGACGCCGACATATTCGGCGAACTCCGGCGTCGCGGAATGCTTGTCCAGGGCGGCCTGGTCGCGCCAGGTCTCGCAAATCATGAAGATATCTTTGCGCGTGGCGCTGCAAAAAACATCATAAGCCACGCAGCCTTCATGCTGCAAAGATTTGGCTGTCAGGGCTTTGGCGGCCTCCAGGGCGCACTCGAACGTCTGCTCGCCGGCGGCGGCTTGGAAGAAACAGTTGATACGGATCATAGTTGTCTGATATTTCTTTTCAAATATAC
>CAMJHJ010000024.1 GCA_946405485.1 uncultured Bacteroidales bacterium
CGCCCGTGACGGGGTTCAGGATCTGGGAGGTGGAGGCGATGGTGTATTCGCAGACGGCCTCGCCGGTAAGCATATAGACCAGGGCGTCGGGCATAAATAGGATTTTGTCGGCGGCTTTGAGGACGTCACTGTCTTCGCGGCGCTGTGCCGACAGTTGGAAGAGGGAGTTGAACTCCATGAACTGGATACCTGTCTTGGCGTACACGTCCTTGGAAGGCATCTTTTCCGCGAAATAACGCTCCATCTCACCGGAAGTGTATTCGTCGCGGTAGCAATGGGGGAGACCGACGGGCTGCCCGTCTTTTCCGAAGAAGGCGAAATCGACGCCCCAGGTGTCGATGCCGACAGACTGGATCTCGATCCCTTCGGAAGCGACCTTCTTCAGCCCTTCGAGGATTTCGTTGAAGAGGTGGGGAAGGTCCCAGTAGAGGTGACCTCCGATCGGGACCATGGGGTGCTTGAAGCGGGTCAGCTCGCGCATCCCGACCTTGCTGCCGTCGAAAGTGGCCAGGATCGTACGGCCGCTGGTGGCTCCGAGGTCGACTGCAAGGTAATGGGTTTCAGTGCTCATATGAGTCAGGTTTATCATTTATGTGGTTTTATTCTTCTGCAATCCGTTTGAGCAGACCGGTCAGGACGGAGCCGGGGCCGAGCTCGACAAAGTCGGCGACCCCGTCGCGACGCATACGGCGTATGGTCTGGGTCCAACGGACAGGGGAGGTCAGTTGGGCAAGGAGGTTGGCCTGGATGCGCTCCGGGTCGGTTTCCGGAAGGGCTGTCACATTCTGGTAAACGGGGCTGCCCGGTTTCCTGAAACGGGTGTCGGCGATTGCCTCTGCAAGGGCTTTCCGTGCCGGCTCCATGAGAGGAGAATGGAAGGCTCCGCTGACAGGGAGGGGGAGGGCGCGCTTGGCGCCGGACTCCTTCGCTTTCATACATGCCTTCTCGATGGCCGGGAGTTCACCTGAAATGACGATCTGTGCGTCGCTGTTGTAGTTGGCGGGGATGACGAGGCCTTCCGTTTCCGCGCAGAGGCGTTCGACACTCTCCGCGTCCAGGCCGATGACCGCGGCCATTCCTCCGGGAACAAGCTCGCAACACTTCTGCATCTCGGAAGCGCGCAAGGCAACCAGGCGGAGGGCGTCTTCGAAATCCAGCACTCCCGCGGCCGTAAGCGCGGAGAATTCGCCGAGCGAGTGTCCGGCAAAAGCATCCGCATCATGATCCTCCAGGGCAGCGAAAGCGGCGACTGAATGAAGGAACACGGCCGGCTGGGTGACCCGGGTTGCCCTCAGGTCCTCTTCGCTGCCATCAAACATGGTCCGGGTGAGGGGAAAGCCCAGAATCTCATCCGCCCTGTCCATCAGGGACTTGGCATCGGGGCAGCCGTCGTAAAGCTCCCGTGCCATGCCGGGGAATTGGGAACCTTGTCCGGGGAAGAGATAGGCTTTCATTTCGTCATTAAGTGCAATCAAACAAAAATAATCATAATAATTGACATTAGGAAATAGAAATTTTGCTATTTTTGCAGTCACAAACCGGGGAGGACGTTTCATCCTGACAGGTTTGCAAATGCCCCTGTAGTTTAATGGATAGAATTTCGGATTCCGGTTCCGACGATAGGCGTTCGATTCGCCTCGGGGGTACGAAAAGACTGGCTGCGGCCGGTCTTTTTTGTTTCAAAATGCTATATTTGCGATATGAAGGCATTGGGAAATATCGTATGGCTGATCCTCGGCGGTCTTCTGGTCGCCATAGGCTATTGGTTTGTGGGACTGCTGATGTGCATCACCATCATCGGCATCCCTTTCGGGATCCAACTGTTCAAACTGGGTTCGTGGGCGCTTTGGCCTTTCGGGCGGGAACTGGTCGACGCTCCGGGTGAGCCGGGCTGCCTGTCGATCGTGATGAACGTGGTATGGATTCTCCTGGGCTGGTGGGAGATCGCACTGACACATCTTTTCTTCGGCGTGATCTTCTGCATCACCATCGTCGGCATTCCCTGGGGCGTCCAGCATTTCAAGATGGCTCTCAATTCCCTGCTCCCCTTCGGCAAGGAGATCCGGGATGTACCAGCCAGATGATAAGGGAGAACTCACTTTTCCCTGGATAATACTACACAATCTCATACGGTGGATGCAAGATTCCGCCTGATGCCGGATTATACCGGTAGCAATATGCTTTTACAGAGAATGAAACGACTCCATTTATATGTTTGGGCCGCATTGACGGCCATCCTTCCGGGTTGCTCAATGGCACCCTTGGATTTAGCGATGTATGAACCGTCAGTGGATGCAGCGGCTTATTCGGCCATCGTAAGCGTCCGGACAGATCCGGACGGCACCGTGTTTTTCCAAGTGGATGACAGGACGCGACTCCTGCCCTCGGGGGATACGGCTCCATACCGGGGGCTCGAGCGGATTTTCTGCGGTCTGCTTATCTATGCCGACCAAGTCCCGGAATACGGGCACCGGGCCGATGTCCTTTGGTTTGAGGCACTGGACAAGGGGACGGTCAGTGCCGTCGCCCCTGCCGGAGGAGATGACCCCCTGGACCTCCTGTCCGACTGGATGACCTCCTGCGAAGACGGCTATCTGACCCTTCATTATGAGACTTGGTGGGGGGATTCAGCCGTGCCGCACGCATTTACGCTGGTCACCGGTCTTAATCCGGCCGACCCTTATGAAGTGACACTCCGCCACGACGCCAAAGGGGATGGCCGAAAGGAAAAGGCTGATTCGGTGGTCTATTTCGACTTGCAGACCCTCCCCGATACGGGAGATGAAGAGAAAACGCTGACGCTTAAGTGGAAAAACAGTGAAGGGAAGCTTGTTGAGCGGGCGTTCCCGTTCCGGTCCAGGCGACCTTAGCGAACGGGAACTGTTAAGGCTGGTCCGCAGCGGAGACCCCACGGGTACACGCGCGTTGTATGAGCGCTACGTGGGGTATCTGACTGCGGTCTGCTCGCGTTATGTTCCGGACCGGGCGGCAGTGAAGGACATTCTCCAGGATGCCTTTATTTCCATCTTTACCCGGATAGCCGACTTTGAGTACCGGGGAGAGGGAAGCTTGCGGGCGTGGATGACTCGGATCGTGGTCAACGGTGCGCTGAAGTCACTCCGCGGAAGCGGACGGCTCAGCTATGTGGAGGAGATTCCGGACCGTGAGGAAGAAGATTTGGAAACTCTTCCCCAAGTGCCTCCGGCTATCCTCGCGGATATGATCAAGGCCTTGCCGGACGGATATCGTACTGTATTTAACCTGTTCGTTTTTGAGAAGAAGTCACATAAGGAGATTGCGGAGTTGCTCGGCATCAAGGAAAACTCCTCCGCATCGCAGTTTTTCAGGGCACGGGCGCTGCTGGCCCGCCAGATCAAAGATTATTTGAAGCATTATGAGCCATAAAAGAGATTGGACGGATGACCTTCCCGTTTTGATGGAGGGCTATACCGAGCAGGAACCGGACGGATTGTGGGAGGCCGTCCGGGCGGCGACCGTCCCCCGGCGCCGGAGAGCGGCCGCATTGTGGTATGCCGGAGGTGGACTCGCAGCCGCTGCCGCCATTGCAGGCCTGGTGTTTTTGACACGTCCCGCCGTGCCCGCCCCGTCGGTCTTTTCTGATACCGGAGAGAAACTGGCAGAGCAGGTCGAGCCTGCCGTCGAAGAGACCGCACCCGAAGTGACTGTCCCGGAAACGCCGGCATCGCCGACGGCTGGATTGCCTTCCGCCGTTTCAGCGAAGTACCGGTCTCAATCGGCCCCCGTGCCTCAGGGCCAACCTCAGATCCCTTCGGCGCAGGGATTGGAGGCATCCATCATTCCGGAGACGCAAGATCCCTCCGAAGCTGGGACTACCCCTGAGCCCGAGGCTCCCACCCAAGCCGGGACACCCTCCCAGACACCCGCAGGTCCCGGCGTTTCGACCCGTGTTCCCCTGCAGCATACCCCTTCTCGGCGTCTCGCCTCCACCCGGACGCCGGCCCGTGTCCAGCTCGGCGTGACTACGGGACTGCTGGCTCAAACTTCCTCGCAGACGTTTACTGGCTCTCCGACCCTTTTGGCTTCGTCTATGTCGGATTTTACGGATTTCATCGCTACCCGGTCGATGAGCGGCGGAAATGATATTTGGAACTTGCTGATGGCCGGACGGAACAACCCGGGCGAGACGGAAGCCGCCCATCGTCAATCCGCACGTTTCGGGGTAGGGCTTAAAGTCGGAATCCTGCCTCGCTGGGGCCTTGAAACCGGCCTCGTCGGCACGCAGTTGCAATCCAGTTTCCGTACGCCGGCAGGAAACGCCCGGGTGACGACGGAGCGAAGCTACCTGTATTGGGGTGTCCCGCTCTACTTGCATTTCGATGCCTTTCAGTGGCGGTCGCTGGACTTGTATCTCGCCGGAGGTCCGATGCTGGAGTGGTCGCGCAACTGCAAGGAGAATCAATATTTGGACTTGAATGGAAAGAGGGCTGCCTCCAGATCCGCTACCATCCCTCTCCATGATACACGCGTCTCTCTGAACCTGGGTGCCGGACTCCAATGGGCGTTTTTCGAGCACAACGCCCTTTTTATCCAACCGGGTTTCTCCTGGCATTTCCCTTCAGATGGGGCACCTTCCAACTTTTATTCAGCTCATCCTGCCGCATTCCAGCTCACCTTGGGCTATCGGTTGCTGGTTTTTTAACTCCTCTGCGCAAGATTTCCGTGTTTCGGGTTTTTCCAATCAGAAACAAGTTTGAACGGAAATGAAAAAAATGTGGTATCTTTCGCTCTGCATCGCTGTGCCGATGCTGTATGCGTGCTCTATGTCTTTTGAGAAAGCGGCTGATTATTATTCCGAGTCGGTGAACGGCCAGGTCGTTGAGGGCCCGGAAGTGCCGGTCTCCGGCGACCAGTTTGATGAAATCAGGGAAAATGCCTTCATCATGACGGTCGAAGAGCCGGTTTCCACTTTTTCGGTGGATGCAGACGGTGCGGCCTATGCCTACATGCGCCGCTGCGTGAAGGACGTTTTCCTGCCTAACCGCAATTCCGTCCGCATCGAGGAGTATCTGAATTATTTCACCTTCGACTATGCGGATCCGACAGGAGCGGAAACACTTGCCATCAATGCTGAGATTGCGGCCTGTCCCTGGCAGGAAGGGCACGCCTTGCTCCGTCTGGGGCTGAAGGGGAAATCGCTCAGCGACAACCAGATCCCCGACGCCAACTATATTTTCCTTATCGATACCTCCGGATCGATGTGCGGAGACGACCGTATCGAACTGCTCAAGACGGGCCTTATCACGATGCTGGACTATATGAAGCCGACCGACCGGGTTGCGATCATCACCTATTCCGGAAGTGTCAGCAAGGCACTTGAATCCACACTGGTCTCGGATGCTGACAAGATTAAGAAGGTGATCCGGAAACTCAAAGCCAGCGGCAGCACGGCCGGCGGTGCCGCGATGAAGATGGCGTACGAGGAAGCGACGGCGCATTACATCACGGGAGGCAATAACCGCATCATCATGTGCACGGACGGTGATTTCAATGTCGGAGTGTCCGGCACGGAAGCATTGGTGGAGATGGTCGAAAGCTATCTGGATAAAGGCATCTATCTGAGTATCATGGGTTTCGGCACCGGCAACTACCAGGACTCCCGGATGGAGAACCTGTCCAACCATGGCAACGGCACCTACACATATATCGACTCGGAAGAGGAGATGATGAAAGTTTTCGTGAACGAACGGAGCCACTTCTTTTCCGTGGCCAATGATACCAAGTGTCAGGTGACCTTCGATCCCGCCGTTGTCGGGAGCTATCGGCTGATCGGTTACGAAAACCGCTTGATGTCCAAGGAGGATTTCGAGGATGAGAAGAAAGATGCCGGTGAAATCGGAGCCGGGCAGACAATCACAGCCTTGTACGAAATCGTTCCGGCCGGAGGATTTACATCGGGAACGGCAGCAGCCCGCTTCGACGTACGCTATAAGAAGAGTCTGGGCGGAGAGAGCCGTCCGTTGTCGATGCAGGTCACTGTTCCAGCGGATTTGAAGGAAATGAGTGTCAACATGGGCCTCGCTGCCGGAATAGCCGCCTTCGGCCTATGCCTGCGGGATTCCGAATATAAGGCATCCGCCAGCTGGTCAATGGCTCATGACCTGGTGGCTCCTGCGGCCGAAGAGGATCGATATGGCCTCCGCGGGCAGCTACTCAATTTGATTGACGCAGCCGCGAAACTCAAACCATAACGGAATCATATCATGCTGAAAACAGGAGACAAGATGCCGTCCTTCGAGGTCCTGGACCAGGACGGGAATACGGTGAAGTCCGAAGATTTCATCGGCAAAGGTCGCAAGACCATCGTTTATTTCTATCCCAAGGACAACACCTCAGGCTGTACGGCCGAGGCTTGTTCGTTGCGGGACAATTATGCGGCGCTGACCGCGGCAGGATACAATGTCGTGGGCGTGAGCAAGGACAGCGCCAAATCCCATAGCGGATTCCGGGCGAAGTACCAGTTACCCTTCCGCCTGCTCGCCGATACCAGCACGAAGATGCTGCAGGATTTCGGCGCCTGGGGTGAGAAAAAGATGTATGGCAAGACAACGATGGGTACGCTCCGCCGGACCTTCATCTTCGACGAAGACGGGATCCTGGAGCGTGTCATCGAGAAAGTCGACACGAAGAACGCAGCCGCGCAGATTCTCGAACCGTAAAGCGCTTATTGGATCTGGAACCAGATGAAGCGGCACTGCGGGCCTTCGTAAGGCGGCATCTGGCAGATCGGACGCAGGAGCGTGCTGCCGGCTTTTACATACAGGTCGGAGAGTTCCGCGCCCCGCACCAGGGAAGCCGCTTCGATTTCTCTGCGTGTCAGGAAGACAGGGTGGCGCTCTGCAAATTTATCAAAGTGGTTGGTCGCGAAAACGAGCGGCCCGGCACAGAACGTGACGTAATGGTTCGTGAAGCCATTGTACCAGTTCGAAAAATTGTGCTCCCGCGAACCGGCGTTGCTATATTCCCAGGTCCGTTCCAAGCGTCTTACTTCATAAGGGAACTCCAGCGTCAGGGCGTCTCCGGCTTTCCAGGCCCGGCGGACACGGATGTATCCATCCTTGACCGCGGCCTTGACCGCCTTCCCGTTGACCTTCACCACGAAGGAAGGAGCCCACTCCGGCTGATGCACCGCCAGCGTCCAGGCCCCGGACGGAAGCTTTGCAGGCGAGGTCGGGGATGCTGTCCGGGGGGCCTTCCCCGGAAGGGTTAAATCCGGCCCCCCGAATGGCACCCCGACCTCGCTGATGACAAACTCTGCGCGGCCAGTATGGGCGTAATCGGAAGCTTGGTCGATCCGGACCTGCCCGCCCTTGACGGAAAGCACCGTCGACGACTCAGAGATGATATTGACGTAGACGCCGTCCTTCCGCGCCTCATACATATACACCGGCACATCTTCCAGCGCCGTCATTCCGCTGCTCCAGCAGCAGCTCCAGTCCGCACCGGGGCCGAATTCACCGTTGGTGCGCACGTAGTAGATCCACCGGTCACCATCCTCGGCCCGGGCCGCCATCAAAGCATTGTAAGCCGTCTTCTCCAGTTCGGAGGCATATTTGCCTTCCCCCGTGATCTGGAGCATCTCCCAGGTGAAGTGCATCCATTCCATGAAAGAGCAGGTCTCCGTCACCTCGTAGGGCGCCCATTCCGCCGGGCGGTTGAAAAGTTCGAAACAACAGTTGATGCCTCCCCAGGGACCGCCCAAGGTGGTCAGATGCGTGCTGCGGATACACTCCCAGGCGTTGAGGCAAGCCCGCAGCAAACGCTCGTCACCGAACAGCTGATAAGCCTTGGCGAGCCCCGTCAGGCAGCGGTTCATCTCATAGATCTTGCCGTTGCCGACCAGCGATACGTCATAGTCCTTGCCCAGCAGGGTGATGAGTTGCAGACAGGGGGTCTCGTCCATTTCCTTGATGCATTCATCAATCAAGGCGCGGACCTTGGGCTCCGGGCGGAGCTTGTACAGATCGCAAAGCGGATCCAGCATTCCGCAGCCCGCCATTCCGCTGTGCATGCCGGTCTGGGCGATCTTGATGCCCTGGTCGAAAACGGTCCAATGCAGGAATTCGCTGAGCCGCAGCGCGCAGTCGGCGTACTTCGGGTCGCCGGTCGCCACGGTCGTCTCCGTGAACCCTTTGATCAGATAAGCGATGATCCAGGTATCCCAGTCCACCACCATGGCTTCCGGGGCGGGGCGGTGGTAAAAGCGTTTGTCCTTGCGGTAGCAGCCCAGGTAACCATCCTCCTCCTGAAGTGAAACCAGGTAGTCCGCCACGGAAACGAGGTTCGCGAGCAGTTTCGGGTCGCCGGTGCGCTCATAGGCGCGGGAAGCTGCGTACATCCACTTGCCGGCGTGTTCTCCGCGCCATCCGCCTTTGCCTTGTGCAACGACTTCGGGGGAGAACAGGGCGATGGCTTCGCTCTGGGGGCTGTTGATATAATGGAACAGGCGGCCGTTGTAACCGGCATCGACGGCATGCCCGAGAAGGCCGCCGACCACGATGGAAAGGACGAAATGCAACATATGCGGGAATTAAATCAATGAAATCAGCAGAAAAACGAAATGAGCGATGACGCCTGCGCAAAGGCCGGCGATCGCGTGGGCGCCGATGGCCTTGGAAATGACTCTCCGGTAGCCGAGCGAGTCAAGCATCGCGGTGTGGGTGGAAAGGAAACCGCTCCAGCACATGCCGATGGCGGTACAGACAGCGATGGCGTTGCCGTCCAGGATGCCTGCGGCGTTGAAGGTCGGCAAGAGGCCGAGGGCGGCGCCGACGGCTCCGAGAGCAGTCATCGGAAAAGCGATGAGTTCCATGTCTTTGAAGCCGAAAAGCCATTCGAAGACCCAATGGATCTTCTCGGCGAGCCAGGGAAGGATCGGTACGCCTTGGCTGGAAGATCCGTCATAGACGCCGGACGGACCGGGACCGAAGGTGATGATAATCACGGCAGTCGTGATGATCAGCACGCCCGGAATGATCTGCAAGCCCAGCTCCACGCCGTTCTTGCCACCGTCGAGGACGGCATTGAGGAAACGCATGAATACGCTCTTGTCCTGTTCCTCCTCCGGCTTCTCAGAGACTTCGCGACGGAGGTCGACGGCCACGGGACTGTCCAGTTCAGGATAAGCCTTCAGGCATTTGCGCTGCATGATGCGGGTAGAGATAATCGAACCGCAGATGGCTCCGAACAGACCCACGAGAGCTGCGCTCAATTTCCCGTATCCGACCATCGTGATAATGACGACGAAGCCCATGCCGAAGGCGGTGCCGAAATTAGTCAGCGAGAGCAACTGATAGCGTTTGAAATAGGAAGAAAACGACTTGTCCTTGGAGAGGGCGATGATGGCCGGGTTGTCCGACAAGAAAGTCATCACGGCGCCGAGCGCAGCCACGCCGGGTAAGTTGTACAGCGGCTTCATCAGGGGCCGAAGGAAGCGCTCCAGCATAGAAACGACACCGAACTCAGACAGTAATTTGGAGAGAGCGCCCGTAAGCACCGTAATCCCCATCAGGTAGAACACGGTGTTGAGTAACAGGTCGTGGGCCGTGTTCATGATGGTCTTCAGAAGGTTGCTTCCGCCCATTTTCATTCCGAGCGGGATGAAAACCAAGGCAAGGAGCGCCAATAAGACGAGGGCTTCGACGGAAGAGCGACGCAAGAAAGGTTTTTTCATAGGTTGCAGTATCTTTATCGGCCTCAGAGTTATTTCCTGGCAGCCTTCCGGGCTTTCCGCTGGGCTTTCCGTTCAGCCTCCATGGCTTGTTTCATCTCGAAGCCGCCTTTGGTCGTAATCAAGATTACACCGTTGGCTCCCCGGGATCCGTATATGGCGGCACTGGCGTCTTTGAGGACTTCCACGGACTTGATATCCATCGGGTTGATGGATTTGATATCCCTGCATTCCGCCCCATCCACGAGAACCAGAGGCTCCGTCGGAGAATTGATAGAATTCTTCCCCCGGATCTGGATCCTTCCGCTTGCATCGATTTCCACGCCGGGAACACGGCCTTGAAGATAATCGGTGATACTGGAGTAGGATGCGATGACGTTTTCGTCCACTTTAACTTTGTCTACGGCGTAGCCCAAATCTTTTCGGGCCATGGTGCCGTATCCGACATTGACTTCTTCGTCCATGGGAGATGCGACAGGAGTCTGGGTGCCGGGTCCGCAGGCGCATAGGGCTGCGAGGGTGAGAATGAGGGGGAGGATTCTGTTCATTTTGTTTTTTGTCCGATAAAGAGGATGGCTCCGGTGGAGACTTCGCGGATGGCAAATACGAAAGGCCGGTTGGCGATGAAATAGACCATGTTGGAAGGACCGACGGAAGTGGCTTTCATCCCTATTGCCGTAACTGCTGCGGCTTCGGTACCCTTCTCGTTGACATCAACATAGGTCTTCTGCTTGACGAAATCGATGCACATGCCGGTCTCCGACATCTTGCTGAAGTCAGCTGCGCCCGTGAATGCATCCGTCATTCCGAGGGCTTTCAGCACGTCGTTGAGAAGGATCTCATACTCCATCTTGAATTTCGGCATCTCGAGATGCACCTCCCGGGAGCGTAGTGCTCCGGTCAGGGCGTTCCACTGTTCCGCGTTGAGTTCACAGACGGCCTTGCTGAAAGACTTTTCCTCCACGGGCAGAAGCAGGTCCATGGCGAACCCGCCGTTACCATAAGTCAGTTCGACCATTTCCCATTTGCCGTCGCTGGCATAAGGGATGTTGCGCGTATAACGCATCATCGGGGTTTCTGTGCCGCTGCCGCTAAGGCTCTTGAACTTGCCGTTGAAGGTATCCGAGAACTGCGTCGTCCAGGTCCCGTTGAAATACAGGGCGTTGATCAGCAGCACCGCAAGGCCGCGGGAATCGTAGTCCAGGATCTTGGGAATCTTGCCGTTGGTGTGTTTGGAGCACCATTGGTTGATCGCGTCGATGGTCGCCGTGGCGGACATATCCGCGCTGTTCGCCTCGGAGTGGTAATACTTCGTTACGTCAGAGACGAATCCTTTCTTTAATCTGATCCCATTGTCGGTCCAGATGGCGTTGGCGATCTGGAGCGTAGTCTTGGGATCCAAGTTCAGCAGGGCCTCGGTCATCTTCCGGAAATACTCGGCCATTTCGGCGTTGGTAAAGCCTTCGAACCCCATCGTTTTCCGCATCTGTGCTTCGGTCTGTCCGTCCGCACCGGCGGAGGTCATCGCCAAGGCGAGCGAAAGGCTCAGGGGAGAGATGAACAGGTCTTTGATTTCGTCCGAAGCGTTGATCGTACGGAACACATTGATTCCGAATGCATTTGAGCCTGCGTTTATGCCCTCTTCCGCACGGGTGAGGACAATTGCCTCGGCGGGTTTGTCCCCTTGCTCGTCCTCAGGGACGATGGTGGGATGGTTGCAAGCCGCGAAGGCAAGGGGAACGCAAATCAGCGCTCCGAGCAAGAGAAAGCGTTTCATTGTTTCAGCCATTTTTCAAGCCAGTCATAAAAGTTCCTGTGCCAGAACAGTGCATTCTGGGGCTGGAGGATCCAGTGGTTTTCCTCCGGGAAGACCAGCAGCTTCGACGGTACGCCCATCATCTGGGCGGCGTTGAAGGCGGCCATTCCCTGTTCGTAAGGGATGCGGTAATCCATCATCCCGTGGATGCAGAGGATGGGCGTATGCCATTTCGTGACCATCGATGAAGGGGAATTGGCATAGTGCCGCTGTGCCTTGGGCGTGGTCGCGTACGGGGCTCCGGCCTGCTGCATCCCTCCAAAAGTGATGCCGTCGCCGGCAGGGCCTTGCTGGCCGGGTGTGTAAGCGTATTCGGTCAGACCGCCGTTGTCCCAGTTGGCAAACCACATCTCTTCGGTCGTGTACCAGAGTTGTTTCTCATCGAAAATGCCGGCATGGGCGATGAAGCAGTCATACAGGTCACCGTGCAGCCCTTCCAGCATATAAGCGGAGTAGCCGCCGTAAGAGGCGCCCACACAGGCGAGCTTGCCTACGTAGGGCTGGCTCTTGATCCAGCGTCCGGCGCTGAGATAATCCTGCATGTTGAGGCCGCAATAGTCGCCGCTGATCTCCTCCTTCCAAGCCTGTCCGAAGGCGGTGGTACCACGGCGGTTGGGCAGGATGACGACATAGCCCTGCTGCGCCATCAGGCGATAGCACCAACGGTAGCTCCAGTCCTGGCTGTTGGTGCCCTGCGGGCCTCCGAGCACGATTTCAATGGCGGGGTAAACCTTGTTCGGGTCGAACTGGGGCGGATAGATCACCCAGCATTGCATCTGCTGATGGTCCACCGTTTCCACATAGACGCTCTCGGACTTCGGCTCTGCAAGTTGCGCGAAGATGCGGTCGTTCTCCGTTGTGATCCGGTCGAAGGTGATAGATTTGCCGCTGTCCCATTTGACGGAGACCAGCTCGGTCGGGAAGTTCAGGCAATAGTAGCTTGCGAGCAGTTCGACGCCTTTTTCCTTACGCAGCACGGCGAAGGGGGAGAAGAAATCGTAGTGCCAGTCGGAAGGAGTGATGCGCCCGATGTGCGTGTCACCATTGACATTGACGATGAAAAGGGCCTGCAGGCCGTCTGTGAGGGCGTTGAAGAAGATGGATTCGCTGCCCGGGGCCCAGACGATGCCTGCCGCATCGCGGTCGAAGTCAGCGGTGAGGTCGCGGACATTCTTGACATTGACCTCTGCGCTCTGCCCGTCTTCCGGCTGAGTGCCGAAATCAATGTCACATACCATCAGGCGCTGCTGGTCGGCCTCATAGCCGTCACGGGGCATCGAGATCCACGCCAGATGCTTGCCGTCGGGGCTGAAAACCGGATCGGTATCATATCCGCCGTCTTCCTTGACGGGGACGGTTGCGCCGGTCAGGATGTCATAGATAAAAATGCCCGTATTGGTGGAGAAGGCGTATTCCTTGCCGGTCTTTTTGCGGCAGCTATAGGCGATGTGACGGTTGTCCGGCGCCCAGTCGAGTTGTTCGATGCCGCCGAAAGGCTCTGTCGGGAGTTCGAACAGTTCTTCTCCCAGCAGGTCGAGAGAACTGTCGGGTGTAATGACACCATTTACCAGTGTGGCGACATAAGTCCGTGGGATTTCGGTCACCCAGTGGTCCCAGTGCCGGTACATCAGGTCTTCCGTGGCATAAGCCTGTGCCTTGTCGAGGGCGGGATCCGTGTCGGCAGGCTGGACCAGTGCAGGATTCTTGATGGTCGAGGTATAGAGGATCTGCTGTCCGTCAGGGGAGAGTTTAAACTCGCCGATGCCATTCGGGATATCGCTCAGTTTCACCTTTTTGCCAAGTTTCGAGCCTTGCAGCGGCGCATTCCATAACTGGCCGCCCTGGACGAAATAGATGCTTTTTCCATCCGGGGCCCAGCGGGCGTTACTCACGCTCTTGGCGTAACGGGTGAGCTGGACCTTGTCGCTCCCGTCCGGGTTGCACAGGAAGAGGTTGCGGCAGCTCCGGTTGTCGGCGATCGACGTGTAACTGACCCCGTACAGGATCTTGCCGCCGTCCGGCGAAAGCTGAGGGTCGGACAGTCTGCCCAGGGAGAGCAAGGTTTCGGGGGTCATCACGCCGTCGGTGATCTGTATGTCTGACGGCCCGACGTAGCCGCTCTCATCTTTTTTCGTGCTGCAACTGACTATCATACAAAGTCCTAATAAGAATAAGAAACTGTTTCTCATCATGTCCGGATTATTATTCGATAAACAAAGATAGTGTTTTTCTCAGTCAGGATATCTTGCTGAAGTCCTTGATCTCGTATTTGTCCTTGCGGAGCTCTTCGCGCAGGGGCGCGTTGACCGGCTGCTCCAAGACCGGATCGGCGGAAAGGACTTTTTCGGCATAGCGCCGGGCTTCGCCGAGCAGGATACCGTCCTTGGCGAGAGAGGCGATGTTGAGCGTCACGGGCAGGCCGCTCTGCTGCGTACCTTCGAGGTCGCCGGGACCGCGCATCTTCAGGTCCGCCTCGGCCAGTTCGAAGCCGTCTTCTGTGGAGCAGAGCAGGTCGATGCGTTTCTGGGATTCCTTGGATACCTTGATGTCCTTGACCAGGATGCAGTAGGATTGCTCTGCGCCGCGGCCGACGCGGCCTCTGAGCTGGTGCAGTTGCGAAAGACCGAATCGTTCCGCGCTTTCGATGACCATCACCGATGCGTTGGGCACGTCCACTCCGACCTCGATGACCGTGGTGGAAACCAAGATCTGGGCACGTCCTGCTACGAAAGCGTCCATATTGAAGTTCTTCTCTTCGCTGCTTTGCTGGCCGTGGACGATGGCGACTTTATAGGGCGGGAAGGGGAAGTTTTGAACAATGTCCTCGTAGCCTGTCTGCAGGTTTTTGAGGTCCATCTTCTCGCTTTCGAAGATCAAAGGATAGACGACGAAGATCTGCCGGCCTTTGTCGATCTCCGCTTTCATGAAACGGTAGAGATGGGCGCGTTTACCCTGGCCGATCTGGAGGGTCTGGATGGGTTTTCGGCCGGGGGGCATCTCGTCAATGACGGAAACGTCTAGGTCGCCATATACGGTCATTGCCAGGGTCCTGGGAATAGGGGTCGCTGTCATGACGAGGATGTGGGGCGGGATTTCAGGCCCTTTGGCCCAAAGCCTTGCCCGCTGCTCGACTCCGAATCTATGTTGCTCGTCGATTACTGCCAGCCCCAGTGCTTTGAAGTGAACATTATCTTCGAGAAGGGCATGTGTGCCGACGATGATGCCGATACTGCCGTCTTCCAGGCCGGCGTGGATCTCGCGCCGTTCACGGACGGTGCTGCTGCCGGTCAGGAGGGCGCATTTCACGCGGGTCGGTTTCAGATACTTGCTGATATTTGCATAATGCTGCTGCGCAAGCACCTCGGTCGGGGCCATCAGGCAGGCTTGGAAACCGTTCCCGATGGCGATAAGGGAACTCAGGACCGCCACCATCGTCTTGCCCGATCCCACATCGCCCTGCAGCAGACGGTTCATCTGGCGTCCGCTCATCAAGTCGCTCCGGATCTCTTTGATGACCCGTTTCTGCGCGCCCGTCAGTTCGTAGGGGAGGGCGTTGAAGCAGGCATTGAAGTCCGGTCCGACTTTGGGCATGGGGATGCCGTTCTCCCCGCGGCTCCGGATGAACTTCTGTTTCAGCAATGATAGTTGGAGGAAGAAAAGTTCCTCGAACTTGAGCCGGTAGGTGGCTCTGGCGAGCGCTTCCTGGCTTTCGGGGAAATGGATGTTCTGCAGGGCGTAGCGCAGGGGGCAGAGGCCCTTTTCCTGCAAAACGTAGTCGGGCAGGGGATCCTTGATTTCGGGAAGGCACTTGGACAGGGCGGCGGCCTGGAGACGGTTCATCACCTTGCCGGTGATGCCGCCGTTCTTGAGTTTCTCGGTGCTGGGATAGACACCGGTCAGTGTCCCGACTCCGGCTTGCGCCTGTCCGGGAGCGGGGGCCGGGTCGACTTCCGGGTGGACGATGTTCATTCGCCCGTTGAAGGCTGCCGGTTTTCCGAAAAAGAGGAAGGAGAGGCCGGGCTTGAGCCGGTCGAAGTTCCATTTGATGCCTTTGAAGAAGACCATTTCCATCTCGCCGGTGGCATCGGCAACCCAGACGCTGAGGCGCTTGACGGCGTTGAAACGAAGGGGCTTGCCGTCAGCGGTGGTCGGTGTTTCCGGTGCACCGGGACCGCTCTGCCAGAAGATGGAACCCGCGGGACCAAAGAGGGTGACGCGGGTGACCCGGCCGAGGATTTGGACGTAGGCGAGGTCGGGGCGGACATCGGCGATGCGCTGGAGGCTGCTGCGGTCGATGTAACGGAAGGGGTAGAGGTGGATGAGGTCGGAGAGTGTCGCGACTTCCAGCTCGCTTTTCAGCAGCTGGGCTCGTTTCGGTCCCACTCCGGGCAGATACTGTATGTCCGATCCCAATGCATCCATACATACAAATATAGTAGATTTGTCGGATTTCTTCAAGTTTGGATCAGAGAGGGAGTCGGACAATGTCGGAACTCCGTTCGCTACGCTCACTCCGGCCCCTCCCACCGTTTCCTGCGTCCCCGCTGCGCGGGAACTTGTCTCCGGCGGGCCCCGTCCCCCTTCCCGTGCCCGGGGGTGGGCACGTCCGCCACTGTCCGACTCCCTCTCTGACAGAAAAAGGCCGACCTGGAGGTCAGCCTTTTCCTAAAGTGTCAGATGGAAGTCTAGAGCTGGGGACCGGCGGCGACCAGCGCCTTGCCAGCCTCGTTGCTCTCGTACTTCTTGAAGTTCTTGATGAAGCGTCCGGCGAGATCCTTCGCCTTCTCCTCCCACTGGGCGGGATCCGCATAGGTGTCGCGGGGATCCAGGATGCCCGTGTCGACGCCCTTCAGGACGGTCGGGACGGTGAAGTTGAAGTAAGGGATCTGCTTGGTCGGCGCCGCATCGATCGAGTGGTCAAGGATCGCATCGATGATGCCGCGGGTGTCGCGGATGGAGATGCGCTTGCCCGTGCCGTTCCAACCGGTGTTGACGAGGTATGCCTTCGCGCCGCTCTGCTCCATGCGCTTCACGAGCTCTTCCGCATACTTGGTCGGATGCAGCTCCAGGAAAGCCTGGCCGAAGCAGGCGCTGAAGGTCGGGGTGGGCTCGGTGATGCCGCGCTCGGTACCCGCGAGCTTCGCGGTGAAACCGCTAAGGAAGTAGTACTTCGTCTGCTCGGGAGTCAGGATGGAGACCGGAGGCAGGACGCCGAAAGCGTCGGCGCTCAGGAAGATGACCTGCTTGGCGGCGGGACCTGCGCTCAGGGGACGGACGATATTCTTGATGTGGTAGATCGGGTAGCTGACGCGGGTGTTCTCGGTCACGCTCTTGTCGTTGAAGTCGATCACGCCGTTCTCATCCACAGTCACGTTCTCGAGGAGTGCGTCGCGGTGGATTGCGTTGTAGATGTCGGGCTCGGACTCCTTGTCAAGCTTGATGACCTTCGCATAGCAGCCGCCTTCGAAGTTGAAGACGCCGTGGTCGTCCCAGCCGTGCTCGTCGTCACCGATGAGCTTGCGCTTGGGGTCGGTGGAGAGGGTGGTCTT
>CAMJHJ010000025.1 GCA_946405485.1 uncultured Bacteroidales bacterium
ATGGCGCCGTGCGGCTCCTGGGGCGGATCGCCGTCGTACAGCTCGGAGAAGGCGCCGACGCCATGCTTGCCCAGATCCTCGTAGAAGCCGTCCACGAGGGCGCGGGCCTTCGCATGGAAGGATTCTCCCTTCACGCGGAAACAGACATCCACGTAAGGCTCGAGCAGGAAAGGACGGGTGCTGCCGTTGTGGTAGGCCCGGTCACGCTCCAGCTGTGAACCGTCATAGACACCTTTGTAAAGGCTGTCACGCGGGGAAAGGGTCCGGATACCCCGGGGGGTCAGCAGCTCACGGTCCACGACGCGGATCACCTTCGGGATGATCTCATCATCCACGGGAGAATACTTGACCCAGACCGCATAGAGCTGGTTGGGACGGATCTCCAGATGCTGGCCGTCGTTGTCCACATAATCACAAAGACATCCGATGCGGTCGCTCCAGAACAGTTTCTGGTAATTGTCCTTGACCAGGTCGCGGACACGGGACCAGCGGGTGACGAAATCACCCTGGCCGGCGCCGTAACGACGCTCCATCTCCAAAGCGAAGCAGATGGCGTTGTACCACAGGGCGTTGGTCTCGACCTGATAACCGGCACGCTCGGTGACGGCGCGGCCGCCGATATAGGCATTCATCCAAGACAGGGCGACCCCATCCATCTGGGCCCATAGCAGGCCGTTGGGCTGCATGGCAACTTCCTTGCGCTCGCCCGGCACGTAGCTCTCCACGATGCCGCGCATCACGGTACCGTATTTTTTCCAGACCCGGGCCGGATCGGCCCCGAAATCCAGGTAGGCCTGCAGGGTGCAGGTCATATAAAGCGGCGCTTCGACCTGGGTGGTGCGGCAGAACAAGCGCTCCTGCTCGTCCGCGACGATGTTGTCGAGGATCTCCTCAAATTCTGCGGTATCTCCCTTGGCGTACAAGGTCAAGCCCGCAAGGGACTGGAGGGTCTCTCGCAGCAGGCCCGTGTACATCCAGGAGAATCCGGCGGTAATCTTCTTCCGGTAATTGTGGTTGCAGACCAGCGTGTCGGCGCAGCGCACCAGTTGGTCGCGGCTGTCCGTGACCGGCGGCGTAGCCCGCAGGCGGTCATTGAACTTGCGCTTGAAACCGGCAGGGGCCTCTTCCTTCATCGAGGCGGAGAAGACCACCTCGGATCCGGGCGTGAGCGTCATCTCAAACCATCCCGGGACGAAAAGGTCTTCCTTGCAGTCGAAACCGCGGCGGTATTCATCGGAATAGGTGATGCCGTTGTACCAGTAAGGGGCGGAGACGAACTGTGCCTTGGAATCGCTGACCTGCAGATTGAGGTCAGGGAAATTGGAATACATGCGGAACGACACGCCGTTCGCGACGGTCTCGTAACTCGTGCGGGCGTCGGTGTTCTGCCGGGTCAGCGCATGGATGTTGCGGAAGGCCAGGAAAGGACGCAGCTGCAGCGTGGCCTTGGCGGGAGCTTCCAGCAATTCGAACTTGATCAGCACCTGGTCCTGGTCGGGTACGAGCAGGATGCTCTTGCGGAACAGGATGTCCCCGACACGGTACGTGATCTGCGGCACGGGATCACCGGCGAAATCGACGACATACTTGTGGCCCCGGGGCTCGTAGAGCTCACCGTAGCAGTGGATGCCGAGGTTGAATTGCTTGCCGTTCACGATCAGGCTCTCATCCAGGGAGGACAGCAGCAGGAACTTGTCTCCGCCGAAACGGTCCAGCGTCACGGCGAGCAAGCCATGATAGCGCCGGGTGTTGCAAGTCAGGATGGAGGTATTGCAATACGCTCCCGTCTTGCTGGCCGAGATGATCTCGCGTTTGAGCGAGTAGGACAGGTTGACCAGTTCGGACTTGTTGAATTTCAAAAAAGCCATATCAAATCTTACAGTTTTTCATATACCGCCGCACACCGGCCGGGCAGATATAGGTAGAGCGTATCATCGAAGGAAGGATTCCCGTTCGGTGATTTCTCATGGACGGACACGTGGGTTTCCCCTGCCTTGAGGCGTCCGAAGCCATCAAAAGCCTCATCGTCCGTGCTCCCTACGAGCCTGTACGTGCCGGCTGGCGCCGAAAATCCATAATCGGCAAAAGAGCCGGTCGGATGGAAATTGAATGCAAAGATACTGTTATTTCTGCTGAATATCAATATTTTCTTCTCCTCGTCGGCAACCAGCAAGACCGGGCGGGCGGAAAGAATGCGGTTCTTCTTGATATAACGGATCATCGCCTTGTCGAAATCGCGCAAATACTTGTAGCGCAGGTAATCCGGCTCGGCGAGCGACCATTGCCGGCGGGCGTGGGCGTAAGACCATCCGTTCCCTTCCCGGGGAAAGTCGATCCACTCGGGGTGGCCGAATTCGTTGCCCATGAAATTGAGGTAGCCATCCCCGGCCGTCGCGGCGGTAATCAGGCGGATCATTTTGTGCAAAGCAATCCCCCGGTCTACGACCAGGCTCTGCGAATCCTTGGCCATCGAGAAATACATCTCTTTATCCATCAACCTGAATATCAGCGTCTTGTCTCCAACGAGCGCCTGGTCATGGCATTCGGCGTAGCTGATGGTTTTCTCATCCTCGCGCTTATTGGTCAATTCCCACCAGATCTCCCCGGGAGACCAGTCCTCGTCGCGGCGCTCCTTGATCCACTTGATCCAGTGGTCCGCCACGCCCATCGACATCCGGAAATCGAAACCCACGCCACCCTTGCGGAAAGGCGCTGCAAGGCCGGCCATCCCGCTGACATCCTCCGCGATGGTGAACGCATTGGGAGCGATCTCGTGGATCAGCAGGTTGGCGAGCGCCAGGTAGGTCACGGCATTCTCATCCACTCCCTGGTCGAAATACAGGGCGTAATCACCGAAATCTTTGCCTAACCCGTGATCCCAGTACAGCATGCTGGTCACTCCGTCGAAGCGGAACCCGTCCAGCCGGTACTCCTCCATCCAGAACTTGCAGTTGGAAAGCAGGAAATACTTGGTCTCATCCTTGCCATAGTCGAAGCAGCGGGAGCCCCAGGCAGGATGGTGCCCCTGCGGGCCGTCATAGAAATACAGGTCCTCGCGACCGTCGAAACGGCTCAGGCCTTCGGCCTCGTTGTTGACGCTGTGGGAATGGACCAGGTCCATCACGACAGCAATCCCCTTCCCATGCGCATCATCCACCAGGGCCTTGAATTCCTCCGGCGTGCCGAAACGGGAACTGAGCGCATAGAAATTGGACACCTGATAGCCGAAGGAGCCATAATAGGGATGCTCCTGCAAAGCCATGATCTGCAATACGTTGTATCCCAGTTCCGCCACTTTCGGCAGTACATTCCGACGGAAATCTTCGAAGGTAGAGACCCGCTCCTCTTCCCCGCTCATCCCGATATGGCACTCATAGATCAGCGGATGCGGGCGTTTTCCGGCACGGCCGTGTTTCCAAGGATAAGGAGCCGTATCCCAGACCTGCGCGCAGAAGACCTTCGTATCCGGGTCCTGGACGCAGCGCGTGGCATAGGAGGGCAGACGTTCGGCACCGCCGCCGGGCCATTCGATGAAAAGCTTGTACAGGGCGCCGTGGTGCAGCATCATCGCAGGGATGCGCAACTCCCAACTCCCGTCCCCGATGGGCTTGAGGGCCCAGCCTTCGATCCTGTGCCAGTTATTGAACTCTCCGATCATCCAGATCCGGGTGGCATTGGGCGCCCATTCACGGAACACCCAGGATCCGTCCCCTTCCCGATGAAGGCCATAATACAGGTGATTGTTGATCCCGGCGCTGAGGGAACCGTCCTTGGCGAAACGGTCCCGACAGGCGAGGATGCGGCCGTGACGCGCATCGATGGCCTCCTTGAAAGGCATCAGATACGGGTCTGTGTCGTAAATCATCATATCGTATCCACTTTTTCGCGCACCCCGCGCAGATATTCCCGGCAGCGGGAAGTCAGTTCCTCCGCCTGCCGCACATATTTGTCGATGTCATCGATGCCGGTCGCAGGATCCTCCACCTTGGCAAGGATCTTTTCGAGGGTCTCGACCGCCTTTTTATATTCAAACTTTTCCATCTACCGTACAGTTCAGTTTGCCGTCGGCGAACAGCACGTCCACCCGGTCTCCGGGTTCGACGGTCGCCGCGCTCTTGAGAATCACGCCCCGTGCGTCGGTGGCGAGGGCATAACCCCGGGACAAGATGCCGCGGGGATCCGCCGCCTTGATGCGCGAGGCAAGCAACTCGACGCGGGAGGACATCGCGTTGATCTTGTTGACGAATGCCAGGCGCAAGCGCGTGACAAAACCCGAGATCATCTCATCCTCCCCGATGTAAATGTCCAGCAACAGGTCTGCCAGGGCCGTGGGCGTCTTCACGTCCTGCCACGCGACGAGGTCCGCCACGTGCCGGTCCCTTTCGTGACCGATGGCCGTCAGGACCGGGACGTCGCAGTTCGCGATATTGAAACACAGGCCATAGTCATCGAAACAGGCCAGGTCGAAATTGGACCCGCCGCCGCGCAGGATGAGGATGGCGTCATAAGGCTCTTCCGCCGCCACGGCGGCATCGAGGGCGTCCGAAATGGAAGCCGGCGCCCCTTCGCCTTGCATGGCCGCTTCGAACAGGTCCAGCTGGAAACGGAAGCCATATTCATTCTCCATCAGATGATGGCGGAAATCCCCCCAGCCGGCGGCTGTGTCGGTCGAAATGACGGCCAGACGATAGGGCAGGTCCGGCAGTGACAGGGATTTCTGGCGGTCGATCAGGCCCTCCTCTTCCAACTTGGCGATGGTTTCGCGCCGGATGCGTTCCTGCTCGCCGAGGGTCACCCCCGGATCCAGCTCCTCCACGACAAGCGTCAGGCCGAAAACCTCATGATAAGTGATCCTGACCCCGGCGAGGATGGTCATCCCGGCCTGCAGGTCGGAGCCGGTCTCTTCCCGGAACATGGCCGAGATCAGGAAGTACCGGTCCCGCCAGATGACGGCCCGGACTTTGGCCACCACTCTCCCCTTTTCAGTCTGACTGAGCTCCAGATAGCAATGACCGGCCTTCACACTGACCGAACTGACCTCCGCCCGCACCCGGATCCGCTCCGGGAACAGGTCCTCGATCCCCTCTTGCAAGCCCCTCTGGAGGGTCAGTAAATCCACGAAATCATTTTCCATCTCAAAGCTTTAGGAACTGTTGCAAATTTAGAAAAAATAAAGGCTTTTTTTGCTATCTTTGCATTGCATTTGAAGAAAGGATATGAAGATCGTTTCAGCCCGATTTGCCGGAAGCAGCACCCGGAACGACAGGAAACCGTCGCCGGCTTTACCGGAGTTCGCCTTCATCGGGCGATCCAACGTGGGCAAATCCTCCCTGATCAACATGCTCGCAGGCAACCATAAGCTTGCGATGACCTCCTCCACCCCCGGAAAGACCAAACTGGTCAACCATTTCCTCATCAACGACCGCTGGTATCTGGTGGACCTGCCCGGCTACGGCTATGCCAAGCTCTCGCAGAAGAGCCGGGAGGAGCTCAAGACCATCGTCCGGGACTATATCTTCAATTCCCGGGAGATGCAGGTCCTTTTCGTCCTCATCGACGCGCGCCACGATATCGGGGCTGCCGACTGGGATTTCCTCTGCGACCTCGGGGAGAACGGCATCCCCTTCGCCATCATCTTCACCAAATGCGACAAGCTGGGTCCGGTCGCCCTGGAGACCCAGATCGCCCGGGACAAGGAGCGTCTGCTCAGTTCCTGGGAAGAGCTTCCGCCCTGTTTCCTGAGTTCTTCCGAGACCGGGAAAGGCAGGGAAGAGATCCTTTCCTACATCGAATCCATATTATCTGCAACATAGTCATGATCAAAGAACACCGCATCGAATTGTTTGCCTGCCGGGCATCCAAAGATTTTGCTGCCAAAGTCATTGACGAGCTGAACGCTTCCCGCGAAGAAGGGGAAGGACCGTACCGGCTCGGCGACTTGGTTGTGACCCCGTTCAGCGACGGTGAGTTCCAGCCCGCCTTTACCGAGAGCGTGCGTGGAGCGACCGTCTTCATCATCCAGTCCACCTTCCCTCCGACCGACAACCTGATGGAGCTCCTGCTCACCATCGACGCCGCCAAGCGGGCTTCCGCCGACAAGGTGATCGCCGTGATGCCCTATTTCGGCTGGGCGCGCCAGGACCGGAAGGACCGTCCCCGCGTATCCATCGGAGCCAAGCTTGTCGCAAACCTCCTGAAAGCCGCGGGCGCAGACCGGGTGATGACCTGCGACCTCCATGCCGACCAGATCCAGGGATTCTTTGATTTCCCTGTCGACCATATCTATGCCAGCAAGGTGTTCATCCCGTTCATCAAGTCCCTGGGCATCGAGAACCTCGCGATCGCCGCACCGGACATGGGCGGCGCCAAGCGGGCCAATACTTACGCCCGTGAACTGGGCTGCCCGGTGGTGATCTGCCACAAGTCCCGCGAGCGGGCCAACGTGGTCTCTTCGATCACGGCCATCGGTGAGGTGGAAGGCAAGAACATCATCATCGTCGACGACATGATCGACACCGCCGGCACGCTGAGCAAGGCCGCCGACGTACTGATGTCCAAGGGCGCCGCCAGCGTGATGGCCTGCGCCTCCCACGGCATCCTCTCCGGGAAAGCGTTCGAGAACATCAACAACTCAGCCCTCAAGGCGGTCTACATCACCGACACCATCCCGCTCACGACCGATCCTTCCGTGGACACGAGCAAGATCAAGGTCATTTCGATGACCGGCGTCTTCGCCCGCATCATCCGGAAGATCTACAATTACGAACCGATCAGCTCCGAGTTCATCCATTAGGCCCATGACCGTATTCCTTGTCACCCTGGTCCTCGTCGCCGTCGGCGTCTTCGGAATGTGTTTCAACATCATCTTCCGGAAAGATGGCGCATTCCCCGAATACGAGGTCGGGTCCAACAAGGAGATGCGCAAGCTGGGCATCCGCTGCATGAAAGAAGAAATGGCGGAGATGGACCGCAAGGAGCGTCCCGTCCACGCATCCTGCACAGGGAGTTCGGACCCTTCCTGCGAAGGCTGCAGCCTGTATAATAAAGCTTAACACCTATGTCCCTAGTATCCATCGTCGGCCGGCCGAATGTCGGCAAGTCCACTCTGTTCAACCGCCTCGTCGGCATGCGCAAAGCCATCGTCGACGACACCGCGGGCGTGACCCGCGACCGCCATTACGGCCGCTGCGAGTGGTGCGGCCGGGAGTTTTCCGTCGTCGATACCGGCGGCTACACCACCAACTCCGACGATGTGTTCGAGTCGGCGATCCGCCGCCAGGTGCAGATTGCGATCGAAGAGTCGGACGTCATCCTGTTCATGGTGGAGGCCGCCACGGGCATCACGGATTATGACGCCGAGATCGCGGATGTGCTGCGCCGGTCCAAGAAACCGGTGGTGCTCTGTGTCAACAAGGTGGATTCCGGGGCCAAGGTGTTCGACAGCTATGAGTTCTACGGACTGGGGCTCGGTGAGATCTGGAGCATTTCCGCGGCCAACGGCAGCGGGACCGGAGACCTGCTGGACGAGATTGTGCGCGTCCTTCCTCCGGACGAGGGGCCCGACCCCCTGGACCGGCCCGACCTGCCGCACGTGGCGATCGTGGGAAAGCCCAATGTGGGCAAATCATCCCTGACCAACGCCCTGTTGGGCGAGGAACGCAACATCGTTACACCGGTGGCCGGTACGACGCGCGACTCGATCGCGACCTATTTCAACAAGTTCGGCCACGAGTTCATGCTGGTCGACACCGCCGGCATGCGGCGCAAATCCAAGGTCCACGAGGACCTGGAATTCTACTCCGTGATGCGGTCCATCCGGGCGATCGAGAATGCGGATGTCTGCGTGCTGATGATCGATGCGACCCAGGGGATGGAGGCGCAGGACATGAACGTGTTCAACCTGATCGTGCGCAACCGCAAGGGCTGCGTGATCGTGGTCAACAAGTGGGATCTATTTGAGAAAGAGAGTAACACGATGCGGGATTATACCGAGGCCCTGCGGCGCCGGATCGCCCCGTTCGACGACGTGCCGATCATCTTCACGTCCGTAACTGAGAAACAGAGGATCCTGAACGTCCTCGATGCCATCGCCGACGTGTCGGCGAATTATGCGCAGAAGATTCCGACGGCGCGGCTCAATGAGGCGCTGCTGCCGGTGATCGAGGAGACTCCGCCGCCGGCCTGGAAGGGGAAATATGTGAAAATCAAGTATATCACCCAACTGCCGACACGCTTCCCGTCCTTCGCGTTCTTCTGCAACCTGCCGCAGTACGTCAAGGATCCGTACAAGCGTTTCCTGGAGAATCAGTTACGCTCTTTCTTCAACTTCTGCGGCTGTCCGATCCAGATTTTCATCCGCCAGAAATAGCCTCAGGCCAGAGAAAGGCAGTGTGCTGCAGGAAGCAGAATTGAACCCTTCGGGGAATGCTTCCTGCAGCACACTGCCTTTCTCTGTGTCCGGCGCTATCGGATGAGGCGGTCGAGGACGGCCCAGTGGTCGGGAGTCATGGAACCCGCGCTGAAGAGGCAGATGCCCGCGGCTCCGGCATCCAAGGCGCCCAGGACGGCCTCCTCCATCTCGGACGGCAATAAGCCGTGGCCTTCCGGATCTTCAATCTGGTCCTTGTGCTGCCAATCTTTGCAGATGAACAAGCCGCTGTAGACCGGGATCCCCCGCTCGGCGACACTCACGACTTCCTCCCGCGTGACATCACCGACCCAGGAAGCCGGCTCCAGATAGAAGTCATTGTAATTCATCGGGAAGAAAGCATCGACCGCCCAGTCATTCCACTGCTGGCGCACCATCCAGCGCGCATAGCTGTCCGGTCCGGGGAAGACATCGGCGCTGATTTTCTTTCCCTGCTGGTGGACAGCGGCTGCGATCCGGTTGACCAGGGCGGTCACCACGTTGCAGCGGAACTCAGCCCATTCCTCACATTTCGAAGGATCCTCCATCGCGCGGATGTCAATCCCCGTCTTGGCCTTGAAATCGGCCACGCAATCGTCACAGTAGCAATAATCCGCAGGAGCATACTCCTCATTCATATCCAGGCCGTATTTGTCCCACAGGCCGCGGGACAGGATGACGTCGGCATAGCGGATATAGTCGAGCTGCACATAATCCACGGTCGGGATGGCGGCGACTTCCGAGTAGCGCTTGACCAGATAGTCGATGACCTCCGGATTGTGCGGGTCCAGGGTCTTGTAGTAAGGTACGTACGCGGGATGGTCGTACGCAGATTCACCCAGGCGGTTGACCGTGTACCAGGAAGGATCCTGGTTTCCGTCGATCATCGTCGGGATCCAGGCATGGTATTCCAAGCCATATTCGTGGGCCAGAGCCGAGGACTTCGCCATCTGTTCCATGTCCCATCCGCAGTTGTAGCAGACTCCCGTGACGCCGTGCTGTTTAAACAGGGCAAACTGCTCCCGCTGGGCAGTCTCGTCCGCGATGGGAGAGCCCCACACATAAACCGGTATCTTCGCCTGCTTCGCACAGGAAGCGAGCAGCAGGGCCGCGATCATCACTGCAAATAACTTTCTCATATGATTCTCCTTTGAATTTTACTTCGGGTAACGGACGGTGAAACAGGCCCCGCCCAGGGCGAAAGAGGTGGAATACTCGATCGTGGCGCCGCATTTCTCCAGGATGCTCCGGCTGATGGCAAGGCCCAGGCCAGTGCCGCCGGTCTTGGTCGTAAAGTTGGGCGTAAAGAGCTTGGGACGGTTCTCTTCCGACACGCCGCGTCCGTTGTCCTCCACGACGATGTCGTAAAAACCATCCTCGGATGACTGGCGGAGCTGCACCAGCACACGGCCTGGCTCCGGAGTCGCCCCGCTTTCAGCCTCTTCCTGCATACGCGCCTCCACGGCTTGCACGGCGTTGGCCACCAGGTTGACGATCACCCGGGTGAGCTGCGGCTTCGGTCCCATCACCTTCACGCCTTCCAGACCCAGATACTCAAAGCTGATGCCCTCCTTATTGTCGAACATGGACAATTCTTCGCGGATCAGGCGGTCCAAGTCGATGGGCGTCGGTTCCTCGCTGTACAGTTTGGCGAAAGTGGAGAACTCGTTGGCCGTCTCCGTCAGGATGTCGATGTGGTCCAGGACGATGGCGGACATTTCATCGAAGCGGTCCTCCCAACCCGGCGCATTCCGCTCCTTGAGCCGGATCAGTCGCTGGATCTGGAGCTTCATCGGCGTCAGCGGGTTCTTGATCTCATGGGCGACCTGGCGGGCCATCGCGCTCCAAGCTTTATCCCTTTCCGCCTGCGCCAATTCCCGGGTACTGCGGGTCAGGTCGTCAACCATCCGGTTGTATGAGCGCACCAGCGAAGTAATCTCATCGTCGTTGTCGTAACGGATGTGCTCCAGGCTCTCGACATCCGCGGCGCTCATCTTCTTGCCCATCAGCTCCAGCGGCTTGAACATCTTGCCCACGATGGCGCGGATCATGAACCGGGCGATGATCAGCAGGATGAGGAAGACGGTCAGGATGGTGACGAAATGCATCACGGCATCCATCTTCAAATCATAGTTCTCCTCCGTGTACGGGGAACTCATCAAGGCAAGGATCTTCCCTTCGGCATTGCGGATCGGAGCATAAAGGGCGCTGTAAGACTTGCCGCCGATCTTTTCGCGCTGGATGTAATAGCGTTTGTTTTCGTGGGTGATATAATGATAGGCGACCTGGTTGACGCGGCAGCCCAGCAGCAGGCGGTCGAAAATCTCCGGTGTCGTGGAGTCAAACACCTTTCCATCCGTACCATACAGCGTGATATCGGACTTCAACGTGTTGCTCGCAGACTCGAAGGCATCCTTGAATTCCTTGCTTCCCAGGTCATCGACCGACTTCGCGTCCCGGCAGGAGGCTTCCAGCAGCGCCTGGATGGAATTGACCTTGTCCGACATCATAGCGGAAAGGTTTTCAGCGCTGCGGTCATAGACGAAATAGACACTCACGCCGGCCAGCACGACCAGTGTAAGGACCAGGGAGAGAACCAGGACGCTGGAAACGCGGGAACGGAAATAGTTCTTTTCGAAAACCGTCGCCGACCTGCGCCGCCGGGTAAGCAAGAGCAGGGTCAGGGCGAAGAAGGCCATCAAGGCAAGGAACACGCCGCCGGTCACGAAACGGCTCGCCTTGACCTTCGGGCGGGAAATCACGATGACGTCCTCGTCGGAGATGCGGTTGATGAAATGAAGGTAACCGTCTTCGACGAAACGGGGCTGGTCCGTCTGGAAGATAACGCGTTCCTGCTTGTCATTCAAGACCGTAGGGTAGGCATAGTTGCCCCGCAGGGTGACCAGTTCCCGACCGCTGTACTTGGCATAATCGTAGTTTGAGGGAATGAGCACCCGCCCCGGCGCGGAGACGCCCAGCAGGGTGGAATAACCCTTGTCCTGCTTGTTGGCTTTCGGTTCCAGTTCGATCAGCATGTCCGTAACGCCCGTGTACGCGTTGTAATAACGGAATATACCGGTATAGACGGCATGGACGCCCACGGGATAAGAATACAGGAAACGGGAGCCTTTCGCGACCGGTTCTCCGCCTTCCGTCTTGCGGCGCAGGAATTCCGCACTCTCCGGCGCAGTCTCGGACTGGTTCACCAGATAGACGGAGATATCATAGTCCTGCACAAATCGGGACATATAGTTGTCCGTGATACGGTTCAGGATGATGCCTGCGCTGTTGGGCATGCCGGCGATGGCGGCGATGACGCCATCCCGCTCGATCGGCCGCTCCAGGGAGCGCAGGTTCAACTCCGCCACGATGTCGCGGTCGATGGACAGGCGGTTCGCCCATACGGCCTGGCGGCTTTCCTCCTTCCGGAATCCGGCCAGTGCAGTCACCAGAACCAACGTGAGAGAGAACAGGAAGGCAATCGTGATGCGCGACGTGGCGGACAGTGCGTCATAGCGGATGCCGAACCATTTCCGCATCGCGGGACGGAGCATTTGCAGCACGAGCGGGACCAGCATCAGCAGGCCGATGAAAAACAGGTACACCAGCCCCGAATAGAAAGACAGCTCGTTCAGTTTATACAACTCCAGGGAGATGCTCGAATTAAGCGCGATACTGCGGACGGCAAAGACCGAATAAACCCAGATCCCGGCCAGCAGGAGGATGCCCAGGAGGGACAACAGGTCCAGCCAGACGCTTCCCTCCAGCCTCCGGTATAGCTCCAGGCGGACGAAATAGGTGCAGAGGACCAGCAGTATGATGCCGATGTTGAGGATAAACACCGCACCCAGCGAATACAGGATGTTGCCATCCGCATAGACCGCCGGGGAGAAGAGACTGCTGAGGATATTGGCGCCCCGCCCCCAGAAATACAGGGCAAGCGTCATCGCCATCAGGGCTGGCAGCACGATGGCATAGCGCCGGAGCGTCTTCTTGTTGTGGAGGAACAGGAGGGCGGCTGCGGCGAAAAAGGCGAAAGCAAGCCAGACATACGCAGAATGGCGCTGGGGATCCCGCTGAAGGGATTCCGAAATCACCTTGAATACAGGCCTTCCATCCAATTCGACCGGAGTTCCGCCGCTGAAGGACAGGGGCCGGACGAAATACTTGGCCGGCAGGCGCAGCTTGCCGTTCACCTTGTTGGGCAGGCTGGCATCAAACTCGTCGACGATCTCCAGGCCGCCGATGACCTCCACCTCATCCTCAACCAGGCTTTTGACCAAATACCACTTCGGCCCCATGCAGATCAGGGAGGGTTCTCCGGTCACACCCGTCAACGGAGACTCGAACTGCGCCTTGGGATTGGAGAACATCGGATACACCATCCGGTGAGAGATGTCGTCATTCTTGAGGGAGAACTGGTTGCCCCAGGCCCGGAGCGTGTCACCGACATATTTATAGATGACCATGTCCTCCGGCAAGGGGGTCAGTTCGAGCCAGCTCTCATCCCGCTCGTGCATCGCCTCCTGCATGTAGGCCTCGAGCCGTATCATCCGACGGGACAGCTGGCGGCCCACCTTCCGGGCCTCGCCTCCCGTATCCACGCTGCCGGAATCATACGGCAGCGAGAGCAACAGGAAGACCAGGCTGACAAAAAGCAATGCCAGCGCCAGGAAATCCTTGGACCGTATCTTTTTCAGAAAGGAGCTCATTCGTGGTGGTAGGGTTCTCCCTTGATTATCGTAAAAGCGCGGTATAACTGCTCTGCAAAAATCGTTCTCACCATCTGGTGCGAAAAAGTCATGCGGGAAAGGGAAAGTTTCGAGTCGGCCCGGTCATATACCTTGCTTGAAAAGCCATAGGCGCCTCCGATGACGAAGACAAGGTCCCGTCCGCTCCGGGCCAGTTTATCCTCCAGCCAGGCGGCCAGCTCCACGGAACGGAACTCCTTGCCCCGCTCATCCAGCAAGACCAGCTCATCGGAATCCTTGATTCGCTTCAGGACCAACTCCCCCTCTCTCTCCTTAATCTGGTCCTGCGTCAGGGAGGCGGCGTTTTTCAATTCGGGAATCTCATCCAGAGAAAACGGGACATAATGGGAGAGGCGGGATACATACAGTTCCAAGCCCTCCCGAACCCATTTCACATCGGTTTTCCCGACGGTGACCAAACTTATCTTCATACTTCCTAGCAAAGATAAGCAGGTGGCTTGATATTTGCAATCAATTCCTTACGCAGTATGGAAAGAACAGCTAAAATCATCAGCCTGACCATCGGGTTGCTGCTGGCCCTGTCCGGCGTGTCACGGGCACAAAGCGGAGAGTACGACGTGTTCGTACCGATTTCCAAGTATATCTCTCAGGGCGACGGGGAAAGCCTGTCGGCCTGGTTTGCGGACAACCTCGACGTCAGCATCGGGCAGGAGTCCAACAACTGCAGCAAGAACCAGGCGCGCCAGATCGTCAAAAGTTTCTTCGAGACCAACGTCCCCCGTTCCTTCACTATTTCCCATACGGCCGGAAAAGGCAATAAGAAATATGCCATCGGTTCGCTCAAGACGGGCGGAGAGACCTTCCTGGTCACCCTTTTCGTCAACATCGACGGTCCCGGATACAAGATCCAGCACCTGAAAATCGAGCCGATGCCGTAAAAAACCTTGCACGGAAAAAATCCTGTTTTTATATTTGTAACCCGGTTCTCTCCCAGAGGACCGGATTTTTTTGTTTATGAAAGCGAACTTAACCCTGGAAGACGGCTCCCGTTTCGAGGGAGAAGCCTTCGGTTTTATTGGGAACACCGCCGGAGAAGTGGTCTTCAACACGGCCATGACCGGTTATCCCGAAAATCTGACCGACCCCTCTTACGCGGGCCAGATCCTCGTCACCACCTTTCCCCTCATCGGCAACTATGGTGTCCCGTCTCACCGACGGGAAGAGGATGGCCTGGAGGAGCATTTTGAAGGCAGCCACATCTTTGTCAGAGGACTGGTCGTTGCCGATTACAGTAAGGAATACAGCCATTGGGATGCGGAAGAAAGCCTCGATGAGTGGTTGAAACGGGAAAGAGTCCCCGCCATCACGGGCATCGACACGCGCGCTTTGACTCAGATCCTGCGGGAAAAGGGGGTCATGAGCGGCCGCATCACGATGGATGGCGCTGAAGAGGATAAGCCGATCTCCGGAGATTATGACAGCCACAACTTTGTCGCTGAAGTTTCCTGCCGTGAACCCATCACCTACCTGCCTCAACCCGTCGGAGTTGGAACGCCCCGGAAGAAAGCGGTCTTGGTCGACTGCGGCTGCAAATACAACATCATCCGTTGCCTGCTTGCCCGGAACGTCGAGGTCCTGCGGGTTCCCTGGGATTATGACTATTCCGAACTGGAATGCGACGGGATCCTCCTGAGCAACGGCCCCGGAAATCCAGAGATATGCGGAAAGACTGTCGACATCCTGCGGAAAGTGATGGAAAGTGAGGCCGGGCGTGTCCGGAACGGATTACCGGGCAAACCGATCATGGGCATCTGCCTGGGCCACCAGTTACTCGGCATTGCCGCAGGCGCCCGTGTCACCAAACTGAAATACGGCCACAGGGGGCATAACCAGCCGGTCCGCCTGGTCGGGACGAACCGGTGTTTCATCACCAGCCAGAACCACGGATATGCCCTGGATGAGCGCACCTTTCCGGAAGGCTGGAATCCCCTGCTGACCAACTTGAATGATGGTTCCAATGAAGGGCTGGAACACGAAAGGATGCCCTGGTTTTCGGTCCAGTTCCATCCCGAAGCCAGCGGCGGGCCGCTCGATACGGGTTTCCTGTTCGATCGTTTCGTATCCCTGATGGATGATCCCACGGCCGGTACGGCCGCGCCGGTCAGCACCTGCCTGCCGGTCTCCCCCGCACCGGAGCCGACACAAGCTTTGTCCAAAGTTCTCGTCCTGGGCTCCGGTGCCCTGAAAATCGGTGAGGCCGGAGAGTTTGACTACTCGGGGTCCCAAGCGTTGAAAGCCTTGCGTGAAGAAGGAATCCGGACGGTGCTCATCAACCCCAACATCGCAACGGTCCAGACCAGCGAGGGGGTCGCCGACAAGGTATATTTCCTGCCCGTCACACCGGACTTCGTCACCCGGGTCATCGAGAAAGAGCGGCCGGACGGCATCTTTCTTTCATTCGGAGGCCAGACTGCTCTCAACTGTGGGATTTCCCTGTATGAAAGCGGTATTCTCGACCGGTATGGCGTTCGGGTGCTTGGAACACCCGTGCAGACCATCATCGACACCGAAGACCGCGAGCGCTTTGTCGAGCGTCTGGATGAGATCGGCGTAAGCACCATCCGCAGCGAAGCGTGCGAGAGCGTGGAAGCAGCCTGTGCGGCGGCTGGACGGCTCGGCTATCCCGTCATCCTGCGTTCGGCCTATGCCCTCGGCGGCCTTGGCTCCGGCTTCTGCGACGATGAGGCGCAACTCCGTTCCCTGGCCGAGAAATCGTTCTCCTTTTCTCCCCAAATCCTCGTCGAAAAAAGCCTGAAAGGCTGGAAGGAAATCGAATATGAGGTCGTCCGCGACCGCTATGACAACTGCATCACGGTCTGCAATATGGAGAACTTCGACCCGCTCGGCATCCACACCGGCGAGAGTATCGTCGTCGCTCCTTCCCAGACCCTGACCAACGCCGAATACCATTTCCTGCGCGAACGCGCCATCTCCATCGTCCGCCACCTGGGCATCGTAGGCGAATGCAACGTGCAATATGCCTTCGATCCCGACTCGGAAGACTATCGCGTGATCGAGGTCAACGCGCGTCTGAGCCGTTCTTCCGCCCTGGCCTCCAAGGCCACCGGCTATCCGCTCGCCTTCATCGCGGCCAAACTGGGGTTGGGAAAAGGCCTGTTCGAATTGAAAAACAGTGTCACCCAAACGACATCCGCTTTCTTCGAACCGGCGCTGGACTACATTGTCTGCAAGATTCCCCGCTGGGATTTGGGCAAATTCCATGGCGTAGACCGGGAAATCGGTTCCAGCATGAAATCGGTCGGAGAGGTGATGGCCATCGGACGCACCTTCGAGGAGGCCATCCAGAAAGGCTTGCGCATGATCGGGCAGGGAATGCACGGATTCGTGGAGAATAATAAACTGCCGCTGGGAGACTTGGACCAGGCATTGCGGTCCCCGACGGATATGCGGATATTCGCAATCAGCGAGGCGATGCAAGCCGGATACGGCATCGGTGAGATCCACCGCCTGACCCAGATCGACTGTTGGTTCCTCAAGAAACTGGGCAATATCGTGGAGGTCGCACGCGA
>CAMJHJ010000026.1 GCA_946405485.1 uncultured Bacteroidales bacterium
TCATCTCGGAGACGATGAAGCCCGGGGCGATGGCATTGGCCCGGATGCCGCGGGAACCCATTTCCTTGGCGACGGACTTGGCCATCGCGATGAGGCCGGCCTTGGAGGAGGCGTAATTGATCTGGCCGGGATTGCCCATCTGGCCCGCGATGGAGGCCATGTTGATGATGGAACCGCCCTTCTGGCGGGCCATCGACGGAATCACGGCGTGGATGAAGTTGAAGGCGCTCTTGAGGTTCACGGCGATGACCGCGTCCCACTGCTGCTCGCTCATCCGCATCACGAGGCCGTCCTTGGTGATGCCGGCGTTATTGACGAGGATGTCGATCTTGCCGAACTCCTTGAGGATTTCCTCCACCACGGCGTGCGTTTCGTCGAAATTGGCCGCGTTGGAGGCGTAGCCCTTGACCTTGTGGCCGTATGCGGCGATCTCGGCGATGGTTTCCTCCGCCGCTTCGTTGATGACGAGGTCCGTGAAGGCGACATCCGCGCCTTCCGATGCGAATTTGAGCGCGATGGCCTTGCCGATGCCTCTCGCGGCGCCGGTGACGAGGGCCACCTTTCCGTCTAACATACCCATAATCTTTCAAGTTTTGGTTTTAGTGAAGACAAAGGTACGAAAAAAAAACGTTACAGCGTCTTCACCTTCAGGTTGCGCCAGCGGACCTTGATGCCGCCGGTGTCATTGCCCTTGGGGGCGACCTCCACCTGCCAGCCGCTTACCGTGGTGCCATCGACCGTGGAGCGGATGAAGACGCCGGAGTTGCCGTTGGCCTCCTGCTTGAACTCGAGGGAGAGGTCGAAGTCGTTGTAGTACTTCTCCGTGGCGAAGTAGCCGTAGCCCTTGTCGGGGCCGCTTTCGCACACGAGGTTACCTTCTTCATCGACATACCAGAGCTCGGTGCCATAGTTCACCCAGCCGGTGAGGTCCTTGCCGTTGAAGAGGATCTCTTCCGTTTCCTTGGCGGGTAACTCCTTGATTTTTACGTTGCGGAACCAGGCAGGGTAGCCGTGGTCCTGAAGGCAGATGACTCCGCGGCGGGCGAGGCCGTACTCCGGGGCGTTCTCCCATTTGCCGCTGTTCTTGCGGGCGTACCAGTCAGGGGTCCAGGCGTCGAACTCCACGGTGACCTGGCCGTTGAGGAGGTAGGTGACGTGCCCGTTGTCGAAGATGATCTCGGACTGGTTCCACTCGCCGGCGGGTTTGAGGTTCCGCTTCTCGAAATCGGGGACGTACATCGCGTAGTCCACGGCGCAGCGCTGCCAGGGCTCGAGGACGTAGCCGTCGTTCATTTCGGTAAAGTTTTCGTCGTCAATGAGTTGATACTCGGGACCGGTGACGTACGGGACGGCGTATTGCGGACCTTCCACCACATGGTAGAGCATGCCGGAGTTGCCGCCCTTGGAAATCTTCCATTCCCACTTGAGGTCGAAGTTTCCATAGACCTTGTCGGTGACGATGTTGCCGTGGGCGTCGTCGCCGGCGCCGGTGGCCTTGATGGTGCCGTTCTCGACGACCCAGGATTCGCCCACGAGGGCGGTTTCGTTGAAACTGCGCCATCCGTCAAGGGTGCTGCCGTCAAAGAGGAGTTCCCAACCCTCGGCCTTTTCCGCCGAGGTGGGCGTGTTCGGTTCGGGGGCGCAGCAGGCCATCATCACGGCTGCTGCTAGAAGGAAAAATAAACGTTTTATCGCAGGGTTTCAGTGTTGCCCAAAAGTAGGAACTTTCCCGCGAAAATACAAACCTTTCAGGGTTTCTGCTTCATCAGTTCCACCAGTTCGGCGGTGGAATTGATCTCCAGTTTCCGGAAGATGTTGCTCTTGTGCGTCTCCACGGTGCGCTGGGAAATGTTCAGCCGGTCGGCAATCTCCTTGCTCAGGAGGCCTTCGCAGCACAGGAGGGCGATTTCCCGTTCGCGGGTGGTGAGGGTCTTGTCGGGAACGTTGCTGCCAATCTCGGAGAGTTCCTTCAGGAGGGCGCCCACGTCCTCTCCATTCTGCTCCGATGCCTGGAGGATGAGCAGCTTGTCCTTGATGTCGGCCGTCTTCTGGAGCAGGTCGGCATTCTTTTTCCGGATGGAGATGTTCCGGAACATCAGGACGGCGAGGACCGCAAGCAGGGCGATGACGCCGAGCAGGAACCACATTTGGAGCCGCTGGTTGCGGATGGTCCTTTCTTGGTCCTTGAGGGCGTCCTCCTTCCGGTCCATCTCGTTCTGAAGACTCAGTTCCGCCATCTTCCGGGCCGTTTCCTGCTGATAGAGGGAGTCGGAGAGCGCCACCACGTCCTGCATGTAGGTCACGGCGCTGCGGGGGTCCATGTCTTTCAGCATGACGGCGAGGTCCTGCGATATATTCCGCTGGAGGAGGATATTCCCCGTCTGGCGGCTCAGGGTGAGGGCTTCCCGCAGCAGGTTCGCCGAGTCCATAAACCGGCCCTGCTTGGCCGCGATGGCCCCTTGCTGCTGCCGGCATACGGACAGGGAGTGGAGGTTGTTCGTCTTGCTGAATACCTCGGCCGCTTCGTCCAGGAGGGCCGATGCTTGCCGCAGCTCGCCGGCGTCCATGAGCGCGCCCGCGAGCTGGCTCTTCCGGATCGCCGCCTGCATCTCGCGGCCGTCCTTGGTGTCTATCTCCAGCGCCTTGGTGCCGAAGTTGATGGCTTCGTCCACCTTCCCCTGTTTCAGGAGGACGTCGCACGCCATGCCGTACCGGACGGCAAGGGCCCGGCTGTCGCCGTTCTTCTCTTCATGGGTAATTGCCTCCCGGATGAGCCGCTCCGCCTCGTCGTACTGCTCCATCGCGAGGCAGAAGCCCGCCATGTTGTTCAGCGACGAAGAGATGTTTCCCTCATCCCCGCCTTTTAGGTCGATCTCGTAGCACTCCCGCTGTGCGTCCATCGCGAGACTGTACGCGCCGAGGCGCGAATAGGAAACGGCCAGCATGCTCAGTGCCTCCGCCAGGTCCTCCTCGTTTCCCGCCTCCCGCAGGTCGGGCAGCGCCCCGGCCAGCATGTCCGCCGTCTCGCGGAACCGTCCGTTGTCGAAGTGTTCCCCCGCTTTCTCGATCAGTTCGTGGGGGGGGGTGACCAAAATCAAGGGCAAAAACAGGCTTAGAAGTGCTTTGAACATGGTTTTTATCCGTATGGTTTACGCAACACAAATATACGTAAATTCATACGTAGTTCCTTCTGTACGTGGTACGTAAATTATACGTATTAAGTACGAAAATACGTATCCGGAGCCACCCGGAATGATCTTATGATACCATATATTTGTAAAACACGAGTGGAAATTCCTCTTAATACAGTTCTAATAACGATTCGTTATGCGACTCTTGCGAGATATTGCTTCCCCGTTGGGCGGGCTGCTCGGGAACCAGAAGGTACCGTCCGGCACGCCTGTCCGGTGGATGCAGTATGTCATCGCTGAACCGGTTGAGGCGGGGTTGCTTCTGTATAATAACCTGACACGGTCCGTTGCCCTGCTTACGCCGGAGGAGGCCGCACAGGCGCCCGATGGAGTACCGGAACTGGTCGAAAAATGGTTCGCCGTTCCCATGGATCACGACGACCTGCGGCTGGCCCGGGAAGTCCGGACTGTCGCAAAAATGCTGCAGGATCCCGTGATGGCGATAACGACCTATACGATCCTCACCACGACGGACTGCAACGCGCGTTGTTTCTACTGCTATGAAAAGGGCCGTTCCCGGATTCCGATGAGCCGGGAAACCGCCCGGAAAGTGGCGGAATACATCATCCGGAAATCATCCGGAGAGCCCGTCAAGCTCCGCTGGTTCGGCGGGGAGCCGCTGTACAACAAGCCGGTCATTACGCAGATATGCAACTTGTTGCGCGACGCTGGCGTGGAATACCGGTCTTCCATGGTTTCCAACGGTCTCCTGTTCGACGAAGCCGTCATCGCGGAAGCCGCCTCTTTGTGGAATCTCAAGAAGGTCCAGATAACCCTGGATGGCACGGAGAAGGTTTATAACCGCGTAAAGGCATTCGTCGATGCAGAAGGAAGTCCTTACAGACATGTGTTGGACATTATTATCCGCCTACTCTATGCGGGCATCACGGTGACCGTGAGGTTGAATATCGACCTGCACAATGCGGAAGACCTGTTTTTCCTGATGGATGAGTTGGGACACCGGTTTTCAGGAAGGAAGAACCTTCGGGTGTATTCCCGGCCGTTGTTCCAGAATATCGCCCCCGGATCGGCGGTCAGTCATACAGAGGAACAGCGCAGGGCCATCCATGAGGCCCGGATGCGTCTTGACCGTCGGATTCACGAGTTGGGTTTCCAAAAGGAGGGTGCGCTGGGGAAGAGCGTCAAGGTTATCCACTGTATGGCAGACAATGACGCATCCGTGACGATTCTCCCGGACGGTCATCTGGGCAAGTGTGAGCATTATACGGACCGGGACTGGTTCGGCCATATCGGTACCGATGAGAAGGACGAAGCGGTCCTTGTCGCTTTCAAAGAATGCTATGAGGATCTTCCCGAATGCGCGGAATGCCCGGTTTATCCCGATTGCATCCGGCTTCGCAAGTGCGAGGAAGCGGCCCATTGTTATCCGGAAGAACGGGAGGAACGGATTGCCACCATCCACCGTGGTCTGCTGGCTTTTTATGAAAAGGAGGTGGCCCGATGAAGTACCGGATAGAAATAGCGCCCTTGGCCGGCCGCTGGATCGTCGCCTTGAAGGACCCCGATACGGGTGCCCTTGTCAAGACGATGAAGGTCAACGCGATGGCCGCAGAAATGATGCGTGGCCTGTCTTCCGGGCTTTCACCGGAGGAATTGGCCGACAGTATTTCCCGAAAGTACGGTGTCTCCAGGGAGATTGTCTCCCGGGACCTGGAACCTATTCGAAACATGATTGAGTAAGAATATATTAACCCTTAAAACCTTATTGTTATGAAAAAGCAGAACGAACAGATCTTGAACTACGAAGCACCGGAAGTCGAGGTGATGGATTTCCGGCTTGAGGCGAATTTTGTTGCCACAGGTGTCTGTAGTGCGTATAACGAGCCCCTGAATCCGGAAATCTGCGGTTGTGATGAAGCTTCCGGAGGAGATAATGATTAAAAACAGTGGCCTATGAAAAATAGATCGTTTATATGTTCACTTTTCATATTGGCATGGGCCTTTTATTCTTGCCAGCGAGAAGCACTTGACCCCAGGGGAACTCTTGAGAGAGAGTCTTTGCCCTCTTGTCAGCTGACATTCACTGCGACGATGGAGGTTGGATCTGCAACTCGAACCGTGATGGGCGCCGGCGGTATGGTGACATGGAGTCCTTATGAGGACATCAACATTTTCTATGGAGAAGGAGCGGGGAGCAAGTTCTCTTCTTCGAACACTACACCTTCGGACGAGATATCCTTCACTGGGGAGATAACCGCATTTACCGGCAGTAACGACAGTGGAACACCATTGTCGTTCTGGGGGGTATATCCCTATGACAGCGGGAACAGAGGCCTTGGTGATGCGGTAACCGCATACCTTCCGACGGAACAAGTCGCGGTAGCGGGATCGTTTGCCAACCGTGCTCTTTTGTCTGTCGCGGAGTCTCCCGGTCTGACATTATCATTCAAGAATGTATGTTCGTTATTGTCATTTACGGTCACGCATCCTGGTATTCAAAGCGTAACGTTCAGTGGCGCGAACGGCGAAGAGGTGGTGGCAGGTCGGGTTAAGGTATCGATGAGCGGCGGGGCACCTGAATGGGAGTCTCTACCGGAAGGAGGTTCGTCCGCGATTACGTTAAATGCCCCGTCTGGGGAGACCTTGACGGTTGGTGCGACCTACTATATCGCACTTCTGCCTCAGACATTTTCGAATGGGTTCAAAGTTGTGTTTGTGACGGAGGACCAGGTGGGCGTCCGGACGGTTGCGCCTAGTGGGAAGACCTTTACCCGTGCGACACCGATATCATATACCGCGATTGACAATAATGACAAGACCACCTGGACCGACCGGCCCCTTCCGAACAGCATTGTCATTTCGCCTTCGGAATGGATGGGGGAAGTCGGAGAAAGCGTCGTCTTGAAAGTCTATGTCTCCGGCCCGGAAGACTATGCTTTCGATCCGGGGATGATATACAATTCCATAGACTTAACCCGGATTGAAAAGCAGGAGGACGGTTGGACGAAGACGGGCGACACCTGGTCCAATACCTATCGGTTAAAAGCCGTTGCCGAGAACGCCCAGACGATTCTGTTCTGGTACGGAGATCCCGCCACCGTTGATTTCATAGATCTGGAGCACACGACGAGCGCCTATGCCCAGATTCCCGTCGACATCCTCGAGCACGGCGAAGAGATCGAATTCGCCGACCCGGTGACGGAGGCGATCTGCCTGGCGAACTACGACCGCAACGGGGATGGCGTCCTGACCGTCAATGAGGCGGCTGCGGTAACGACACTGCTGGTGAACGGGGTCAGCCCGTTCTGCCGGCCGGACGATTCGTCACCCAGGATAACCACCTTCGATGAACTGCGGTTTTTCACGGGGCTGACGGAGATCGGGGAGAAGGCCTTCTATCGTCAGTTCTCCTTGAGTTCGGTCCTCCTTCCCGACCAGATTACCGCCATTGGAGCTCAGGCATTCGCGTATTCGGGCATTACGTCCATCGAGATTCCGGAAAGCGTGGAAACCATTGGATCTTCCGCTTTCAGTCTTTGTAACTACCTGGGACAAATCACGATCCCAGCTTCGGTCCGGGTTATCGAAGGCCGTGCTTTCTTCAGCTGTCCCCTTGCTTCTGTGACCTTTGACGAGAATAGTAATCTGAACACTATTGGAGACCTTGCTTTCGCGTATGTTTACGGAACTTCCAGTATTGTTATTCCTGATTCCGTAACCTCTTTTGGGGAGGGAGTATTCAAGAATGCCCGCATCGGCCACGTCCGGCTTCCTTCCTCGATGAAGATCCTACCCGCGAATACCTTCTCATGTTCCAAAGTCTACGAAATTGAGCATGACAATTGGGATCAGATTACGGATATTGGAGACAACGCCTTTAGCGGCGACTATTACACGAGCGTGAGGGTTCTGCGTACATTGCCTGCTGGCTTGAAGACCATCGGCAATAGGGCCTTTAGGTATACCGTCCTCCCTGATGGCTTTACTCTTCCGTCGGGTGTCACAAGCATTGGCGACGAAGCTTTCAGCTATAGCGGTCTAACAAAGGTTGAACTCCCCGCAACCCTCTCGTCCATCGGCTATGGCGCCTTCTCCAACTGCGCGCTTGAAAAGGTGTATGTAAAGCGCACCGCTCCGGCGACGATCTCTCAAAAAGGTTCCGGTGTGCTAGCCGAGACTTTCGGTACTCTCCCTGCCTTGAATGGAACCATCCTGGTCCCGTATGACAAGGAGGCGACTTACAAATCGAGCTGGGCCACTTGGGCCGACTATATCCAAAACAACTACGCTTCCATCCCCGGCGGTGGCAATATTGGCGACGACGGCGATTTCGGTGACGGCGGTGACGCATAAAGAAAAGGAGATGACCATGAAAAAAAGAACATGCTATATGGCGGCAGCCCTGTTGGCCGCGCTTGCCTTATCCTGCAATAAAGAACAGGACGTGTCCGCTCCTTTGCGTGATGCGGCGGAGGAAGAGGGCGTCTTTTATGTCCGCATGATGGACCTCACTCTGGACGCCCAAACGGGCGACCCCTCCACTCGCACTACGATCGAGAAGGATGGAAATGGCTTGAAGACCAGATGGTTGAGTGCGGATAAGATCGGCATCCTTGTTCCGGCTGGAGTGGAGACCACGATCGATGCCGGGACTCCGGTTCTGCGCCAGGGATATATGGGTTTCCCGCTCGGTCAACCTGCGCTTTATGATGAAGGACGGACCGCTGTCTTTTCCGGTACGGTTCCGGCTTACATGAAAGTTACTGAACGGTCCGGCAGGACTACGACCACGATCATAACGACGGTGCAGGGAGGCCCCATCAAGGCTTTCTATCCCACGATGAGGGCGCAGAGTGTTTCGGCTGTCGTGTCCGACGGGGGAACGACAACGACGACGGTTCCCCTCCTGGATCTTTCCCGCCCCATCTCCATCGACTCCCAGTCTGGAACGCTGGCGGGATTGGCGGACAACGCCATCATGACGGCGACGGGAGAGTTGACCATCAACACGTTTCGCCAGCAAGGACGGCTGGCTTCTCCGATGGCTTTCAAGCAGGAGGTAGCCGTGTTGCATATAGACCATATGTGGCTGGGCTATGGTGACGAGATTGACATGTCCCAGGGGCTTACCGTGACTTTGCATGGAGCTGGAATCGGCAAATCTGTCACATTCAGTTCTACCACGGGGCAGAAGACGGTTACGGCAGGTGACATCGTCATCAATTTGACGGAAGACGACGTCTACGAGGCGGAACCGGAAGACTGGGATGACGAGAAGGGACGGTCCGTCCTTCCGGAGGGTTGCGGCAAGGTGATCCTGTGGGATACGAGTGTCGCAGATATGAACGGGGGCACCTATTCCCTGGAGGACGTGTACATCGCCTTCCTGCCCAAAAGCTTCCAGTCTGGCGCTGAACTGAGCCTGACGGCAGTCGGAACGGGATATGGGAACGATTTCCAGGGAGAGTATCTCTGGAACGCCCGCACCGCCTATCAGGCCGGCAAGGTCTATCATCTCAGGGACAAGGAAATGCAGACGTACATGATGTTGCCATCGGGCAGCACACTGACGTATTATGACGACGGATATAAGCCGCTGGATGGTGCCGGCTTCATGACGGGGGAAACATTCTGGCTCTATGTCGAGAGCGGCGGAGACGTCAATCAGGCCGCCCAATTCGCCTACGTAAGCTCAAGTAATGAGAATGTTGCGCGGGTGGAAGAGAGCAAACTGATCTGTGTTGGAAAGGGCACGGCCGAGATTACCGTCAAGGACAAGAACGGCAACACGTTGTCTGCACAGATAACTGTTACCCGGGATTCATTCGGCTACAGCTCCTACATCACGGCGGATCTCGATCCGGAGGATATCATCTTCCGGGGCGATAAGCCGGCAGCGCTCGTTTTTGCCGGGGAGACGTTGCAGCTCCAGATCAAGAACCAGGAGGAATATCTCAATCCGCGTCATTTCACATGGTCTGTCGCCGATGGATCCGCCGTCGTTTCCGTGGATGAAAAGGGTCTCGTAACAAGACTTTCAAGTGGAGAAGCCAGAATCCGTGCATACGACGTCAACGGCGATTCCCGAAGTATCATCGTGGCTGCCCAGGAACCCAATCCCAGCGTTGTATTCTGCGACGAAGATGGGCGCGAACTGATCAACCATCAGTTTGGAGAAGGAAGTCTTGTCATGTCAAAGACAATGGAAGGGAAATGGTATGCTTCTCCTTATCTGAAGCCGACCGGTGGTGGCGACATGCTTTCAACCGCATCTGCGCTGAACTCTGTCATTTCCTATCTCATCGTGGAGAAACTCTCCGATGACCGTGAAACCGTTGTCGATTTCGGAGGCCTGACCTATAACAACAGTTCTACGGTCCGTCTCCACAATGTCTTCTATTCTAAAGGCGATGAACCGGCGCTGTCCAGGTTCAAAGTTACCTATAACGGCCCGCATGGAAAGGTGTGCCTGAGTGACTTGTATGTCCTGCATGACAAAATCACGATCACGGCGAGCAACCTGGCATTTGAGCAACGGTGTCTCAGTCCGGCAGGAGGCAAGGTTCTGATACCTCTTCTTGCCACGTCCAGTTTCTTCTTCCCGATCGAGTGGGAGATGATTTCGCCATCCTGGTCAGACTATGATCCGGGCCAAAGCCCGCTGATGCTTTATGACGCCCCCTGGACGACGGACTCAGGGACATCCTTTTCGGTGGGAGCTCAGATTCCGATGAAAAAGACGGGAGAGATACACGCCGTAACCGTAGTCTTGCGGGCTTCTACCCTTGGAAACAGGACCGGGGTTAGCACGAATTTCGCGCTTTTCCCGTCAATCAAGAACGCTTCCTTTGCAGTCACTCCCGTGAAACACGATTCAGTGACGGAAGACATTGAGTTGGCGGATTATGTCGCCTGGTCGTCGTCGAACCAAGTCCTTTCGCTGGGTGCCGGATGCGGATTCGTCCCGGATGCCTACAGCAGCAGAACCAAGGTTGGTGCGGGATTGAAGCTGGTTTATCCCGGAAGGAACAACGGCTGGCTCGACCTTGCGATATCTCCGTTGTATACCCATATATCGGTGAGTACGAGCTGTGATGCAGGTTACTATTTTACCGCCTACAATCTCTATCATTCGGATCTGTATTCCGAGGTTGTCTATGCCGTCCATCGGCCCGACAGTGCGGTAAGCGGATATCTTTATATCACGGACGGGCTCGACTACCAGAAGACAGCGACAGTAATTCTCTATCCGGACAAGGTCCCTGGGCGCTAATGCAGGGACGTCGATATTCCCATTCAATTTAAACATGGCCATGGAAAAGAAATACAACAAACAAGCGTTGCTCCATCTGTTCGGGTTGACGTTGCTGTCCGCCATAATGCTGCCGGCATGCACTCAGGAGCCCTTCCAGGATCAGGATGCCGTTCGCGTGGAGGCACCCGCCCGGCAACTGACATTCACGGCTACGATGGATGTCGGTACTGCAACGCGAACCGTGATGGGTGCCGACGGTATGGTGGCCTGGAGTCCTTATGAGGACATCAACATTTTCTATGGAGAAGGTGCGGGGAGCAAGTTCTCGTCTTCGAACGCAACACCTTCGGACGAGATATCCTTCACGGGGAAGATAACCGCATTTACCGGCAGTAACGACAGTGGAACACCATTGTCGTTCTGGGGGGTATATCCCTATGACAGCGGGAACAGAGGCCTTGGTGATGCGGTAACCGCATACCTTCCGACGGAACAAGTCGCGGTAGCGGGATCGTTTGCCAACCGTGCTCTTTTGTCTGTCGCGGAGTCTCCCGGTCTGACATTATCATTCAAGAATGTATGTTCGTTATTGTCATTTACGGTCACGCATCCTGGTATTCAAAGCGTAACGTTCAGTGGCGCGAACGGCGAAGAGGTGGTGGCAGGTCGGGTTAAGGTATCGATGAGCGGCGGGGCACCTGAATGGGAGTCTCTACCGGAAGGAGGTTCGTCCGCGATTACGTTAAATGCCCCGTCTGGGGAGACCTTGACGGTTGGTGCGACCTACTATATCGCACTTCTGCCTCAGACATTTTCGAATGGGTTCAAAGTTGTGTTTGTGACGGAGGACCAGGTGGGCGTCCGGACGGTTGCGCCTAGTGGGAAGACCTTTACCCGTGCGACACCGATATCATATACCGCGATTGACAATAATGACAAGACCGCCTGGACCCCCCGTCCCGGTCCGGACTTCATCGGTTTTTCTGAGGAGAGTATGTCCTTTACGACAGGTGAGGAGAAGGATTTGACGGTAACTGTTTCCGGACCGGACGGCTATCTGTTCGACCCTGCCAAATTCGTCATCTGGGGCGAAGGTGATGAAGAAACGACCGGACTGGAGATCTCTCCGTATCAGTGGATACGGGTGGGGGACAGCTGGGAGGCGACCATTCACATGAAAGCCGTGGACGCAGCCGACAGTTTCCTCCGTTTCTGCTACGGACTTACGGAGGATGAACTTATGGAGGCGTATCTCGAGCAGGGCGAGTTCCCGCAAGGTGAATTGTACACCTGCAGCGAACTGCCCTATACGGTCGGCATCCCTTCCAACGAAATCTGGTACACGACGACGAATGGGCAGCCGGTCGATATCAATTTCATTGACAAAGGCTACCCTTCTGCGTGGACAATCGAGAATTCCTACAGCGAGGGGAAGGGAATCATCCGTTTCAAATCGCCGGCCGGAAGCCCCGCTACGATCAGCGCGATCAATGCCCAGACATTCGCAGGAGCGACTACGCTGAAAACGGTTGTCCTTCCTGATTACGTGCAGGTAATAGATCCTTCCGCTTTTTCCGGATGCAGCAACCTTACCTCCGTTCGGCTGGGGACTTCGACGCTAATAATCAGGGACAATGCATTCGAGGCATGCGCGGCACTTACCGACATAAATCTGCCGGAGGGCCTTCGTTACCTGGGTAGTGAGACGTTCAAGAACTGCGAGTCTTTGCGGACGGTGACCTTGCCCGGATCGCTGACTGGAATCGGTGTCGGGATCGATAATAGCAATAATGTTGTCAATGAACATGCTTTCAATCCATTTGCGGGCTGCATCGGCCTGACCGGGTTCTATGGCAGCGGAAACACCTATTACACGATTACCGAAGACCATAAGTTCTTGCTGTCCGCCGATGGAAAGTTCCTTTTCAGCGGAGCCATCGGCGGTTTCGAAAATGTGCTTTGCCGGATTCCGGACGGCGTTGAGACGATCGGTATGGAAGCGTTCTCCAGAGGGAAGTCCGCTAAACTGGAAATCATTGCCTCTTCCCTGAAAAGGATAGAGATGCTGGCTTTCTGTAATTATACGCTGACAGAATACGGATCGTTCTTCGTGCCGGAAAACGTGAATTATATCGGGCAGCTCGCTTTCGATGGCTTTACATTTACCAGCAGCGACAACGGTATCCTCTTTTCCGGAGACGTGCTTCCTGTCCTTGAACAGGATGCTTTCGGTGATACAGAAACGTATCCGCTCCAGATCACCGGCACGGCGACGCTGGACGAGAAACTCGATGGCAACCCCTGGAGCGCTTACCTGTTAAACAAACGGGTCCTGCCGTATCAGGATTCGGATGAGATTTGGTTCCATGTAAATACGGCGACCGTCCCCGGATTGTCCACTTCGCTGGATTTCGGTTCGGATGACCTGCCTGCCCACGTGGACACGGATTACAACAACGGCTTCGTATTCTACACGAGCAATTTCGGCACGCCGTTACCGTGTATCCCTTTCCCGGAGGAGGACTACTCGTATGTTGCCATCTGGAAGTTCGACCATCCGGTCCAGTCCATACCGGCGGAAGCTTTCATGGGAAATAACGGGCTGGATTACATCTCCATCACCAATGGCGTGACCCGGATCGGGGACCGCGCTTTCAGCGGTTGCGGTTCATTGCTGAGATTCCCTGTCGTTGCGCCCGAGATGTTCCTGACGTCCATCGGTACCGCGGCTTTCCAGGGGTGTGAGAAGATGGATGCAGGGACTACGACCGGCGTGCTCAATCTGGGAAATGTCACGACGCTCGGAACGAGCGCCTTCAATTCCTGCAAAAAGCTGGAGAGCATCGTTTTGGGCCAGATTACCTGCTTCCCGAATTATTCATTCTCGAACTGCGAGAATCTGGAGAGTGTCTGGATTACGGATGCTGCAAACAGCGCCAATGCCGTCAACTGCATCGAGGATGTCGATATTGCTGCCTTTGCGAATTGTCGGAACCTGAAGCGGATCGACAGCCGGACCAATACGACCAGTGAAAGTGTCAATCTTCCGGGGGTGACCTATGTTTTCCCGCAGGCTTTTGATGGATGCTCGTCCATCAAATCCGTTACGTTGGGTCGTGTCACCTCTATTCCGGAGTATGCTTTCAACAATTGCTTATCATTGGAGCGCGTCAATGTCCTCCTTTATGACTTGACTTCCATCGGTCAGAATGCGTTCTATAATTGTCCGGCTCTGAAAAAAGTCAACTCTCCGACATTGGGGGACTATGTCTATATCGGTAATGTGACAAGTATTGGGACCAGTGCTTTTGCTAATTCGGGTGTTGAACGGGTGGAAGCTGGGCAAGCTCAGCAGATAGGTGCGTCCGCTTTTGCGAATTGTCCGAATCTTTGGCGTATAGAGGTTCCGAAGGCGACGGCGTTAAGCACGAATTGCTTCCTTAACGATAATAAACTGACGACCGTCATCGCTTCGAAAGCGACCCTTGTCCAGGCGAATGCTTTCTATAAATGTACGAAGTTGGCGACCTTGAATCTTCCTGCCGTTGAAATCATTGGCGATAAGGCCTTTGCTTATACGCGCGGCCTGACGACGCTGGATCTGGGAGAGAATCTGGAAAAATTCGGGAATGAAGTATTCTACGATGACGATGCCTCACTGAGGAATACGAACAAGCTCTCCCTCTATCTGCGCGGCAGGAAGTGGTATGACAACTGGGACAATACCGGAAGCAGTTATAATTGGGACATCTACAACGCATTCAATTATAACCTTTCTGAAACGAATGCCTTCTTCCAATTCAAGACAATATCTGTTCCGGCTGTAATTTCTTCCGATTTCGCACAGAGCGTGCAGTATGCTTTCGGAACAGGGGATTACATTTTGTCTCTGTAATCGGTTCTGAACAACAGTTCAGCTTACACTTTTTTGAAGGAGCGACCCGCCCGGGCCGCTCCTTTTTCGATCTCTCATACACGGGCATCCGTTAAATCAGGTCTTCCAGGGTTACGACGCTTTGGAATGCACTCCGGTACTCATTATGGGCCAGCCCTTCCGTAGTGACAAGGGTCATATGTACGGTCTTCCGCTTTGGAAGCCGTTCCTGCAGCAAGTTAAGCCGACGTGCCAATTTTCTGTCATACTCCTTCGTGACGCGGAATTCATCGTTGTAGAACTTCATCTCACACAGATTGACAACGTTATCGGCCCGGTCGATAATCAGGTCGATCTGGGCCCCTTCCGTTTCATCGTCGCCCCGAAGAGCCCACTTGGACTCCTGCGAATTGACGCCGCTGACACCGAGTGCGCGTTTGATGCTCTCGACATGGTTCAGACAGAGATCCTCAAAGGCGATGCCCCGCCAGGAACTGAGCTGCGGGGATTTGATATTGTTGACCCAGAAATGCCTGTCCGTTATCTGACGCTTCTCCTTGAACTGAAGCCAGAACCGGCAGAAGCAGTCACTGAGCCGATAGTGGATATTCTTGCCGCTGACACCGAAGGGAACATACTGTTCGATGAAGTTGCTTGCCATCAGGGCCTTCAACATCTTTGTCAATTGTCCGCCATTCGGTATGGAGGCTTTGTCAGATATTTCGTCACGCGTATAACCGGAATGTCTTCCTGATAAAAGCCGGACGATGCCCTTATACTGGTTGGGGCTCACAAAAAGGGATCCGAAGAGAAGGTCGAATTCATCCTCCAGCCTTGCGTCCTCCTCAAAGAAGAGATGGTCGATATTCTGTGCAAAGGAATGCTCCGGATCGAACATTCTCAGGTAATAGGGGATCCCGCCCAGAACCATGTAAGACTGGGCGACATCATAGAGGGACATCCTCACACCGGCATCTTCAAAGAACGAGCGGCATTCCGACAACGTGAATGGCTTCAAGTGGATCTTCTGCGTCAATCGCCCATAGAGGCCCCCCTTATTGTTGATCAGGTTGTCTTCAATCCAGGATGTGGCGCTTCCGCATACGATCAGCAGGATGTCATCCCGTTTTGCGGCCCATCCATTCCAGAAGTTCTCGAATGCCGGAATGAAGCGGGAACGGGCCGTGTCCATCCAGGGGAGTTCATCAATGAAGATCACTTTCTTCCCTTCTTCCTCAAGACCATCCATAAGGGCGGACAGAAGGGAAAATGCGTCCATCCATGTCTTGGGTGGTTTGCCCTCTTTCAGCCCATATTCGAGCAGGCTGTCGTGGAACGCCCGCAGCTGGTCCTGCAGAAGGTGTGCTCTCTCCCTGTCATAGGGAGAAAGACCGGTGTGCCAAAAAGCAAACCGTCCCTTGAACTGTTCCTTGACAAGGAACGTCTTCCCGACACGTCTCCGTCCGTAGATGGCGACGAATTCTGATTCCCTGCTGTTGTAAAGCTTCTCAAGCAGTTTTCTTTCCGATTCTCTTCCTATCATGAGGCCAAGTCATTTATCCCGCACAAATATAATCGTTATTTCTCTAAATTCAAACAGAATTGTCTATGTTTAGATGATTAGCGAACGCTTGTTTCTCTAAATAGGATGCAATAATGCGCGATTTAGACGATTATACATTTTCGAGAATCTTTTGCTAACTTTGCACTCCTTAATGAAAATGACTATGTCCAGTCACATCCGAGACATCAACCTGTGGGAAAGCGGAGCGCTCAAGATCCAGTGGGTCCGCGACCATATGCCGCTGCTTGACGGCATCGAGAAAGATTTCATCGACACCAAGCCTTTCGCCGGCCTGAAGATCGCCCTGAGCGTCCATATGGAGGCCAAGACGGCGCGCCTGTGCCTGTGCCTGGCCGCGGGCGGGGCGGAAATGTATGCCACCGGCTGCAACCCGTTGTCCACGCAGGACGACGTGGCCGCGGCGCTGGTCCACGAGGGACTCAACGTCTTCGCCATCCACGGCGCGACGATGGAGGAGTACGAGGACGACCTGAGGCGCGTGCTGGAGGTGGGCCCGAACATCATCATCGACGATGGGGGAGACCTGGTGACGCTGATGCACAAGGAGTTCCCGCACCTGATCCCGAACGTGATCGGCGGCTGCGAGGAGACGACCACCGGCATCCTGCGCCTCAAGGCGATGGACCGCGCCGGCACCCTGCAGTTCCCGATGATGCTCGTGAACGACGCCGACTGCAAGCACCTGTTCGACAACCGCT
>CAMJHJ010000027.1 GCA_946405485.1 uncultured Bacteroidales bacterium
CAGCATCATGCGCAACTACATCACCCAGATCGATTCGCTCAACACCCTCAACCACCAGTTGACGGCTGACGCAGCCGCAGCCCGCAAGGAGGCTGCCGAATCCCGTAAAGCCAACAAGGAGCTGACCCAGCAGGTGGAAAGCCTGTCCGGACAGGTGGCTGCCGGTTCCGTCATCAAGGCCCGCGGTATCCGCCTCGATCCTTACAATGCGGCGGACAAGGTCACAGACCGCAGCAGCCGTGTGGTACGGATGCTGACGACGCTCAGTCTGGTCGAGAACGACCTGGCTCCCAAAGGCCCGGTGCGCGTGTACATCCGCGTGAAAGACCCCGAGGGCATCCTGCTGACCAACGGCACCCAGGTTTCCTTCGCCTATCAGGGCTCCACGATGATGGCTTCCGCCTCACGTGAGGTCGACTACGAGGGCAAGGAGGTCGAGATGAGCATCTACCTCAACGACATCCCGTCTTACGAGAAAGGTATCTACACCGTCGAGGCCTATACGACCCAGAGTTTCCTCGGCAGCGCCGAAGTGCTGCTCCGATAAACCGACGGCCGGCAGATGATCTACCTGCACGTCCCGTTCTGCAAAAGTTTCTGCGCCTACTGCGACTTCTATTCGGAGGTCTGTCCTGCGAATGAGTCCGCCCGGGCGCAGAAACTTTTTGCCGACGGCGTGTGCCGGGAAATCAATGCCCGGCGGCAGGAGATCGCAGCGGCGGATGGCCTGCGAACCCTCTATGTCGGTGGCGGCACTCCTTCCGTATTGGATATCAAGGAACTGGAGCGCATCGTGCGCCATCTGGATACGGGCCCTTATGAGGAGTTTACCGTCGAAATCAATCCGGAAGACATCGTATCCAAAGGAAGAGACTATGTCCGCGCCTTGCTGGACCTGGGTGTGAATCGGATCAGCATGGGCGTGCAGTCGATGGACGACGGGATCCTGCGCTGGATGCGCCGTCGTCACGACAGCGCCCGGGCCGTGGAAGCGGTCCGGATCCTGCGCCAGGCGGGCGTGGACAACCTCAGCCTCGATCTGATCTTCGGCCTGTCTCAACTTTCCGACGCCCAGTGGACGGACACGCTGGACCGGGTTCTCCAGCTGCAGCCGGAGCATATTTCAGCCTACCAGCTCAGCATCGAGCCGGGCAGCGCCCTGGCGGAAATGGTAAATAACGGCGATTACGTCGAAGCCGGAGAAGAGCTCTGCCGACACCAATACGGAATCCTTTGCAGCCGGCTTGCCGCGGCCGGATTCCATCATTATGAAATCTCCAATTTCGCCCTGCCCGGCCGCGAAGCCGTCCACAACAGCGCCTATTGGAAGCGGCACCCCTATGTGGGGCTCGGCCCCGGGGCCCATTCATTCGACGGCAGGCAGACCCGTAGCTGGAACAGCGAATCTCTCACAAACTGGACCCGCAGCAGCGAGACACTGACCGAAGAAGAGGTGACGCTGGAGACGCTGATGCTCGGTCTGCGCACCGCCGACGGTCTGGAAGTGGAATGGTTGCGCGCGCACTGCGACCCCACCCTCCTCCGGACTATGACGGATGAAGGCACCCTTGTCCCTTCATGTGAGAGCCGTCTCCGCATCCCGGAAGACCGTTTCTTCGTCTCGGATGACATCATCCGCGCATTGTGTTGACGTTGTACCGCTAGTAATCATAATGATAGCGCATCGCCAACACGAATACGATGATTCTTTCCCCATCGACTTCATAAATGATGCGGTCTTTCCGGTTGATCCGCCGCGACCATTTCCCCGAAAGGCTCCACTTGAGCGGCTCAGGTTTTCCAATCCCTGAGTATGGGTGCTCAGAGATGTCCTTCAACAGGCGCTTGATCCGGACAACCACCTGGGGATCTGTCTGCCGCCAATAGGCCAGATCTTCTTCTGCCTGCGGAAGCAACGCGATACTATAGCTCATCCGGATCTACCACTTTGTAATTCCCCTCACGGATGTCGGACTCCCCTTTCCGAATGATATCCCGCATCTTCCGGGAAGAAAGGATATACTGAGTCTCTTTCAGGGATTCATACTCTTCCATGGAAATGATGACGACGGCTTTCCCCTCAGGACGGTTGATGATGACACTGTCCGCATCGTCCGTAACCCGGTCCAGGAAACCTTTCAAGTTTTTTCTAAAATCCGTATAGGTCGTTGTAATCATAGCACTTATAAATGGTTCGAGGCAAATATAAGTACTTATTTCCGTACTTCAAAGAAGTACTGTCCATTCAGCGGAGCTCGAACGTGACATCCACGCCGCCGAAGTGGATGGGCTCGCCGGCATAGCGCTCGAAATAGCGGCTGCTCAGGGAACCTCGCCAGACGATGTCGTCCCGTTCGTTGTAGGGGATGCTGATCGTGACACCGTAGCTTTTGGACTGGACCTTGACCGTCGCATCGACTTTCCAGGAAGTCTGGGAGCCGCCGTCATCTTCCACGATGAGGAAAGCGAAACTGTCCAGCTGCTCTGTCCAATCGGAGATGATTACGGCGTCGAACGGGATGGTCTGTTCCAGCTGATCCCGCTTGACGGAAATCATAAAATCCGTGACAGATGGCTGATACAGACGCAGTTCCGCCTCCGTCGACGCGGTAAAACCCTGGACGGAACCGCATTTCACCCAGAACTCCGAAGCCCCGCGGAACCAGCTGTCGTAATGCTGCTTCATCGTAAAATCCTTCAAGATCAGGGACCGGAAATCATACGGGCCGCCATCCCTGACACCCCCAGCCCGGGTGGGAACCGTGCCGATGATCACGCGCCCGCCCTGTCCCCACTCCGGATCCTGCCGGCGCAGCTGCTCCAGCGATACATAGCCGCTGTCGTCGTTGGCATTGACCACCCATACGGGACGTTTCCGGGCCAGCGCCTCATCCACCAGGATTTCGCGCGCCGTCACATTCCCGGCCTCATCCACAACAGGTTCATAGCCCACGTTGGCCAGGGCGGCCGACTCGGGATCGAAGGTGATCACGGGCATCGTTTTTCCGTCCCATTCCGAGGAATAAGGCCAGTAAATCTGCATCCCGGACGCAGAGAGCGCCTCTACGAACGCATCCACGGCCGCATCCCCGTCCCCGCCGGAACGGGTCCGCACCCGCTCGCTCAGGCAGTCGCGGATCAAGTCGCGCAAGGGATGGGCGTAGGACGATGAACGGGTGTCGCCCGCTCCGGAACCCACGCCCGAACCCGGCGCCTCGAACAGGTCGCACATCATGTACTCCTCGTCGTACCCGCATTCCGACGAGGAGGAAACGGCATCCCGCACCTCCCGGACATGGTCGGAGGAAAGCGGAAGGGAAGAAAAAAGTTGCGCCACCCCTTTCAGGGTGAGCGGAGGAATGGGCCCGGCCGGCTCTGGATCCGGAGCCGGGCGCTCGCAGGAGGCCAGACACAAGAGCACGGCCGCCCCCAGGAACACGAATGCTGAAGTCTTCATAGTTAAGTCTGTCTATGTCTCCTGCAAAGTGACGAAAAACTATCCGTGTGAAAAAATTTAACACGGATAATCGTCCAAAACGGCCTCGGAGAGCCTTCAGAGGGCGGTCCTCAATAAGAAATCATGCGGTTTTTTCCGAAAAAGTCCTTCCGGACCGCTGCACGGGAGAAGCCTTCCGCGACAAAAAGCGAACAAGTCTGGGGCCCCAGATCCTCATTGATCTCCGCGAAGCCCCGCCCCCAGGGAGCCAGGCAGCGCTTGGAAATACGGGCGACCGCCCGGTAGAAAAGCAGCGGGTCTTCGTCCGGAACGAACAGCGCCAGGGACGGTTCATAATCGAGCACGTTGCGCCGCATCGCGGCTTTCTGAGACTCCAGGATATAGGGAGGATTGGATAAGACCAGGTCGAAAACGCCTTCCGGCAAGGAAACATCCGGGTCCAGGATATCCATACGGATGAATTCAGGAGCCTTCCCTCCCGCGCGGCGGACGGCCCGTCCGAAATCCTGCCCCCGCGCGACGGCAAGGGCTTCTTCGGAAATATCCACACCCGTTACCCGGGCGCCAGGCAATGCGAGCGCCATCGACCAGGCGATACATCCGGACCCGGTACACAGGTCCAGGATGCGGAGCGTTTCGCCGGCATGTCCGGCGGAAATCCTCATCCGTTCCAAGGCTTCGACGGCGGCGCAGGCCTCCTGCACCAGACACTCGGTCTCGGGGCGAGGGATCAGCACATCCTTCGTCACATGGAAATCGTGGCCGCAAAAAGAAGCCACGCCGGTCACATACTGTACGGGTTCCGCGGCCCGCAGCCGCTCCATCGCTTCCGCGAGGACCGGCTCCTTTGAGGCCGGAACCTCTGTCTGAGGTTCGATCAGGTGCGTATAGCGTTGCACGCCCAGCACCGCCTCGCAGAGCATCAGCACGATGTTGCGCGCCTCCTCTTCGGGATACAGATCCCGCAGGGAGGCGACAGCTTCAGTTATAAACTCCTTGAGAAGCATCCGGGCTTCAGGAATGCTCGATGATGTCCGTCAGGAAATCGGTCATGTTGATGCCCGCGGTTCGGACCATCTTGGGTACGAGCGACGCACTGGTCATCCCCGGGATGGTGTTGACCTCCAGGAAATACAGTCCGTCTTCCGCGGCGATGTAGTCGATACGCACGACGCCGCTGCAGCCCAGGCGCGCATACAGGCGCTCCGTCGTGCGGCGGACCAGCTGCTCCAGATCCGCAGGGATCTCAGCGGGGCATACCTCGCGGCTGTTGCCGTTGTACTTGGCATCGTAGTCGAAATAGGGATTGTCCGTGATGATCTCGATGACCGGAAGGGACTTCACCCCGGTGCCGTCGGCATAGGCGGCGCAGGTCAGCTCGCGTCCTTTCACGCCCTGCTCGACGATAACCGTCTGGCTCTCAGAAAAAGCGAACTGGATGGCCTCCGGAAGCGCTTCCGGCTCCGTGACGCGGGTGATGCCGAAACTCGATCCGCCGCTGGTAGGCTTGACAAATACGGGGAATGAGAGAGTCTCGGCAGCCTTGCGCGCAACCGCTTCGACGTCATCTCCCTTGCGGATGAACAGTTCGGGGGCACATTTGACCGGATCGGCGCCGCGGACATAGCTCTTGCAGGCATATTTGTCGAAGACCACCGATGAGACAAAGGCTGAACAGCTGCTGAACGGGACGCCGAGCATCTCGAGATAGCCCTGCAGGTGGCCGGTCTCTCCCGGGAATCCGTGCTGGACGATGTAGGCATAATCAAACTTCACCTTTTCCCCGTAGATCTTGACGGAGAAATCACTCTTATCCACCTCGGGCTGCGCTCCCTCGGAGAAAGTCACCCGCATCGAGTTGCGCTTGCGCATCGCGACCAGGTCCCATTTTCCGAACCGGGCGAAGATCTCGTAGATGTCGTAAGCCGTTTCGTCCATGCGCGAAGCGACATATTCGCCGCTGCGGCAGGAGACTTCCCATTCGGAGGAATCACTTCCGTAGATGACCGCTATCGACTTGTATTTACTCATAGCCATATGATTATTCAAAGTAATATTCGGTTTCGCTGTTGGAGCCGCTGGCCGAGTCGCCCACGCTGGAGCAATCACCGCTGACCGTCATTTCGGCGGGCGCGATGAAACGGTCGCTCTCGCTGATCCCCAGGCTGCCGTCCTTAAGCACCTTCTTCATCCAGAGGGCCCAGATCGGGAGGGCGGCGTTGGAACCCTGTCCCAGGGCAGTCGAGTTGAAATGGACCTGACGGTCCTCACAGCCTACCCAGGCGCCGGCCGTGATGGTCGGGGTATAGCCGATGAACCAGCCGTCGGAGTTGTCGTTGGTCGTGCCGGTCTTGCCGGCGATCTGTCCGGTCAGGCCGTAGCGGTTGCGCAGGCGCGAGGCCGTACCTCCGTTGACGACACCCTGCATCATGGTGGCCATCAGATAGGCCGTCTGGTCGCTGATCGCCTCCCGTTTCTTGTTGGTGAATTCGCTGAGCAGGTTACCCTGGTTGTCCTCGATGCGGGTCACGAACATCGGCGTGACATAGACGCCCTTGGAGGGGAAGGTGTTGTAGGCCGCAACCATCTCATAGACAGAGATGTCCGCAGCGCCTACGCAGAGGGAGTTGACTGGATCCAGGAAGCTGTAGATACCCATCTGGCGCATCATCTGGACCAATGCGTCCGGGCCGAACTGTTTCATCAGATAGGCGGAGATGTTGTTGGAACTCTGGGACAGGCCCCATTGCAGGGTCACCGTCCGTCCGATCCAGTCGGACTTGTCCGTACTCCGGGGCGTCCAGACGGATCCGTCCACGTTGATGAAGGACTGGTACATGTTGACCACCTGCGTGCAGGGAGCCATCCCGCCCTGCATCGCCAGGGTATAGAGGAAAGGTTTGACCGTCGAACCGATCTGGCGCTTGCCCTGCCGGCAATTGTCATACTTGAAATAGCGGTAATTCGGACCGCCGACATAAGCCTTGACATAGCCCGAACTAGGCTCGATCGCCATGAACGCCGCACGAAGGATCCCCTTGTAATAACGGATGGAGTCGTTGGGCGTCATCACAGTATCGATCTCGACAAAGCCACGCTCCTTGCCGGACGGTTTCTTGCCGTTCCATTTGAAGATCTTCATCGGCACAGGCTCGTCGAAACTCTTCAGGATCTCCGACTCGGGGACACCCGCCTTCTTCATCAGGCGATAGCGGTCGCTCCATTTGCGCGCCTGGGCCATCAGCAAATCCGCGGTCTCCTGGTCCACATCATTGGCGAAAGGAGCATTGCGCTTGTATTTAAGCTCATTGTTGAACGCCTTCTGCAACTCGGTGCCGAGATGCTCGGCTACCGCCTCTTCGGCATAGCGCTGCATCTTGTAGTTGATGGTCGTATAGATCTTGAGACCATCCTTGTCGAGGTTGTAGGGCTCTCCATTGGCCTTGGTGTTCTTGTTGAGCCAGCCGTACAGGTCATCCGTCGCCCAGAGCAGGGAGTCGGCGGAGAAATCTTCGCGGAACTGATAGTCCGAGCGGCGGGGCTTCTTGGCGTTCATCACGCGCCGCAGCATGTCGCGGAAATAAGGACCGTAACCGGAATTGTGGTCCTGCACCTGATAGGAAAGCTCGATCGGGATCTGCTGGATCGAGTCGCGCTGGGCCTTGGTCAGGTATCCCGCTTTCTCCATCTGGGAAATGACGAAGTTCCTGCGGGCGAGGGACTTGTCGGGATTGATGACCGGATTGTAACGGGTCGGCTTGTTGACCATGCCCACCAGCGTGGCGCTCTCCTCCACGTTCAGGTCCGCCGGAGCCTTGTCGAAGAACGTCTCCGCGGCCGCCTTGATACCATAAGCGTTGCTTCCGAAGAAAATGGAGTTGAGATACATGTAGAGGATCTCCTCCTTGGTATATTCGCGCTCAAGCTTGACGGCGGTGATCCATTCCTTCAGCTTGATCCAGACCATCTGCACCTTGTTCCAGCCGGGAACCTTGCTGTTCAGTTCCTTACGGGGATAGAGGGTCTTGGCGAGCTGCTGGGTGATGGTCGAACCACCGCCCTGGCTGGATTTATTCAGCAGCAGGGTCTTGAAGAGTACGCGGGCGAGACCTTTGAAGTCGATGCCGGAGTGGCGGTAGAAACGGGCGTCCTCCGTCGCGATCGTCGCGTGCACCAGGTGCTCGGACAAATCCTCATAAGTGACAAAGGTCCGGTTCTCGATATGGAAAGTGGTCAGGGTCTCGCCATCTTCGGCGATCACCTGGGTGGCCAGTTTGCTGTCGGGGTTCTCCAGCTCCTCGAAGGAAGGGATCTTCGCGAAGAGCCATACGAAGAGCAGCAGCAACAACAGGATGGCGAAGGGTACCGTCACCAGGATCCAGAACCACTTGGCTATTTTCTTTTTTGTTTCGTCTTTCATATGCTTGCGCATCATTGCTATGAAATACAAATTTAACGATTAAATTTTGAAAATTCGACCGATTGTGATTTTCTTTGCAAAATGAATTTAAAAACGTGAAGATATGGAGGGGAATTTAATCATCGTTGAGTCTCCCGAGAAGGCCAAAACCATCGGGAACTTCCTGGACAAGAAACAATACACCGTCAAGGCCAGCATCGGCCATATACGCGACCTGCAGGAGAACAACCTGAGCGTCGACCTTGCACATGATTTCTCGCCCGAGTACGTCGTGCCTTCCAACAAAAAGAAGGTGGTGGCGGAGCTCAAGAAGCTTTCGGAAGGTGCGGAAACGGTCTGGCTCGCGTCCGATGAAGACCGCGAAGGAGAGGCCATCTCCTGGCACTTGGCCGAAACCCTGAAGCTCGATCCCGCCAAGACCCGGCGCATCGCCTTCCATGAGATCACGAAGACGGCGGTGCTCGACGCCATCGAGCATCCGCGCCAGATCGACATGAACCTGGTCAACGCCCAGCAGGCCCGGCGCGTGCTGGACCGCCTGGTCGGATTCGAACTCTCCCCCGTCCTTTGGCGTAAGATCCGGCCGCAACTTTCCGCCGGCCGCGTCCAGTCCGTCGCCCTCCGCCTCATCGTCGACCGGGAGAAGGAGATCATGGACTTCAAGAGCAAGCCCTTCTATCGCGTGGAGGCGCTTTTCCACCCGCAGGGGACGCCTGCCACCGTCAAGGTCAAGGCAATTCTGGACAGTCGTTTCGACACCCTCGAAGAGGCTGAGAAATTCTTGCGTGACAGCATCGGCGCCGTCTATTCCATCGCCAACATCGAAGCCAAGGACAACGCGCGCCATCCCGGAGCGCCCTTCACGACTTCCACCCTCCAGCAGGAAGCGGCCCGCGTGCTGCACTTCCCTGTCAGCACCACGATGCGCGTGGCGCAGGCCCTGTACGAGCGCGGTCTGATCACCTATATGCGTACCGATTCCGTGACCCTGTCTTCCCTGGCGCTCAATACCGCCCAGAAATTCATCACGGAAAACTTCGGCGCGGAGTATTCCCAGCGCAGGCAGTACAAGACCCGCACCCGGGGCGCCCAGGAGGCCCACGAGGCCATCCGCCCGACCTTCATCGAAAACACCGTCGTCAACGGCACCGCGCAAGAGCAGAAACTCTACAACCTGATCTGGAAGCGGACCGTCGCCTCCCAGATGGCGGACGCCAAGACCCTGAGTACGTCCATCAAGGTCCGCTCCGACCGCCGGAGCGAACTGTACGGCATCCTGGCGACCCAGATCCTGTTCGACGGATTCCTCAAGGTCTACATGGACCACGATGAGGACGAGAACGGAGAGGGCGTGATCCTTCCCGAAATGAAAGTCGGAGACATCCTGGAGGCCAAGGGCGTCACCGCAGAATGCAAATTCACCAGCGCCCCCGCCCGTTACTCCGAAGGAACGCTGATCAAAAAGCTCGAGGAGCTGGAAATCGGCCGTCCATCGACTTACAATCCCACCATCGCGACCCTGACTTCCAGCCGCGGCTACGTCGTCAAGGGCGACAAGGAAGGCGTGAAATACCCCGTGACGAACCTTATCCTGAAAGGGGATGTCATCACCCGGGAATCCCGGACCGAGACGGTCGGCGCGGAAAAGAACAAGCTGCTCCCGCAGGAGATCGGCATGATCGTTTCCGACTATCTCGTCAAGAACTTCCCGTCGATCATGAGCTATGACTTCACGGCCGGCGTGGAAGAAGAATTCGACCGGATCGCCGGAGGAGAGCTCCAGTGGAACCAGGTCATCCGGGATTTCTACAAGCCTTTCCACCAGACCGTCGAAGAAGCGCTCAAGGAGCGCCAGTTCAACCGTATCCAGCGGGTACTTGGCGTCGCTCCGGACGGCGAGGAGCTGGTCGCAAAATTCGGCCAGTTCGGCGCCTATGTCCAGAAAGGCCCCGTCGAGAAACGCCAGTTCGCCAGCCTGGACCGCGGACAGCTGATCGAAAACATCACGCTGGAAGAGGCCCTGAAGCTCTTTGAGCTGCCCCGCAAGGCCGGCAGCCTCGACGGCACGGACATCATCATCCACAAAGGCAAATTCGGACCTTACCTCAAATACGGTGACAAGAACATCTCCCTGCCCCGCGGCAAGGATCCGATGAAGATTTCCGAAGAAGAATGCGTGACCCTGATCGCGGCTGAGATGGCCAAGACTCCCGTCAACGCCGTCATCCGGGAATTCCCCGGCTGCGGGATCTCCATCATGAACGGCCGCTATGGGGCTTACCTCAAGCGCGACGGCCAGAATTACAAGATCCCGAAAGGCAAGGATGCGTCCACATTGACCGAGCAGGACTGCCTGGCCATCGTGAACAGTTCGGATCCGACCGCCCGCTCCAAGAGACGATATCCCAAGAAATAACCCAAGATATGACATCTTACCACATCGACAAGACCGACCAGAAGATCCTATCATTCCTGGTAAACAACGCCCGCATGCCTTACCTGGAGATCGCCCGCGAATGCGGCGTTTCCGGCGCAGCCATCCACCAGAGGGTGAAAAAGATGGAAGCCAGCGGCATCATCACCGGATCGCGGCTCCTGGTCAAGCCCTCCACGCTCGGCCTGAACGTCTGCGCTTTCATCAGCGTAACCTTGTCCGAGAACAGCAAGTACCCCGAGGTCGTGGCTTCGCTCAAGAAGATCCCCGAGATCGTCGAATGCCACTTCGTGACCGGCAAGGCGGCCCTGCTCGTGAAACTGTACTGCTTCGACAACGACCACCTGATGGAGATCCTGCTCAATACGATCCAGAATATCCCGTTCATCCAGGCGACCGATACGATGATCGCCCTCGACGAGGCCTTCGAGCGCCAGATCTGGGTCAAGGATTATTCCAACCGGAGCATCGCCGTCAACGAGGCGGAATAAAGACCGCCCGTCCCCTTCTTAAAGGGTCAGGATAGCTTCCGCGAGCCGGAGATCATCCGGCGTGGTGATTTTGAGATTGTACCTCTCTCCTTCGATGTAGGAGAGGGGTATTCCTTTTTTCAGGGCGACCGAGGCATCGTCGGTGAAGGCCGTGTCGTAGGCCTGGGCATAAGCCTCCTTGAGATCCTCTGAGCGGAACATCTGGGGTGTCTGGGCCCCGAAGACGGAGGCGCGGTCCACCTGCCGCCCTTCCGCGGTGCGGAGTTCCCCTCCGGCATCCCGTTCCAGCACTTTCAGCGTGTCAACCATCGGGACGACAGGGATCAGGGCGCGCACCTCATCCATCCGCGCCGCCATCCGGCGGATCAGATCCTCCGATACCAGCGGACGCACCCCGTCCTGGACCGCGACCACCACCCCGTCCGGAATCTTCGCCAGGGCGTTGCGCACGGAATGGAAACGGGTGATGCCGCCTTCCACCAGAAGCTGGGTGCAATGGGAGAAATGCGCCGAGCAATACTCCTTCCACCAGGGGATGGAATCCTTGGGCAGCACGGTCACGATCCGGGCGTCGGGACAGGCCCGGGTGAAGCGTTCGATCGTCCGGCGCAAGATCGGAATCCCGCCGAGAGGAAGGAACTGTTTCGGCATCTCACCCCCCATCCGGGTGCCGCTGCCGGCCGCCATGATGACCGCGTAAATTTTTTTATCCACCGTGCTGATTATTTACTGCAAAATTAAGTTTTTATTCGTATTTTTACAATCTGCAAACCAGACGTAATTTTTTCAGCGAAATATGGCATTTTCATTCCTAAACCAAGAACTCGCCATCGACCTCGGTACCGCCAATACCGTCATCTTCCAGCACGATGTGATCGCCCTGGACGAGCCGAGCATCGTGGCGATCGACAATAATACCGGCAAATGCATCGCCTTAGGCCAGAAGGCCAAGCTGATGCACGAACGTGTCAATCCGGGCATCAAGACCATCCGCCCCCTGAGGGACGGCGTCATCGCCGACTTCAATGCGGCCGAGATGATGATACGCGGTTTCATCAAGAGCGTCAACAAGAAACATAAATACCTTTTCACCCCCAACCTCAAGGTCGTCGTCGGCATCCCTTCCGGCAGTACGGAAGTCGAGATCAGGGCCGTCCGTGACTCGTCCGAGCACGCGGGCGCGAGGGAGGTTTACCTCATCTACGAGCCCATGGCGGCCGCCCTCGGTATCGGACTCGAGGTCGAAGCGCCGAAGGGCAACATGGTCGTCGACATCGGCGGCGGTACCACGGAGATCGCCGTCATCTCCCTCGGCGGCATCGTCATCCAGGACAGCATCCGCACCGCAGGCGACGTCTTCACGACCGACATCCAGTATTACCTCAAGCAGCAGCACAACATCCGGGTCGGTGAAATCACCGCCGAGAAGGTCAAGATCGCTGTCGGCGCCGTCATCCAGAACCTGGATGAGGAGCCGGAGCCCTTCGTCGTGCGCGGCCCGAACCTGATGACCGCCCATCCCGTGGATGCGACGATCACCTATCAGGAGATCGCCCACTGCCTAGACAAGTCTATCGCCAAGATCGAGTCTTCAATCCTCCACGTGCTGGAGCAGACGCCGCCCGAGCTCTATTCCGACATCGTCGAGAACGGCATCTTCCTGTCCGGCGGCGGTTCCCTCCTCAGGGGTATCGCCCAGCGCTTCACCGAAAAGGTCAACATCCCCTTCCATGTGGCTGAGGACCCGCTGCGCGCCGTCGCCCGCGGCACCTGCATCGCCCTTAAGAACACCGACCACTACTCGTTCCTGATGAGATAATGCCCAGGGAGCGGAAAATAGGACCCCTCATTCTGAACGCAGCAATCTTCATCCTCCTGGAGATTGCTGCGCTGAATATGCTCCGGCACAACAGCGAGCTCCAGAACCTCTGGCTCTCGCGGATGTCCCACACCTTCATGGCAAAGGTCTGGGGCGGGAGCGACAACCTCCGCCATTATGTCTCCCTCAACAAGGAGAACGAACGCCTGGCCCAGGAGAACGCCATCCTCAACCAGCAGCTCAAGGAATACCGGGACCGCGAAGACCAGGCCTACAGCGATTCGCTGACCTCGGAGATCCAGGCCTACGGCGACTTCGTCTTCTCCCCCGCCACGATCGTGAAGATCAGCCGCAACAAGCAGCACAACTACTTCATCATCAACAAGGGATCCGAGGACGGGGTGCGCCCGCAGTCCGGCATCATCACCAACCGCGGCGTTGTCGGTATCATCGACGCCGTGGACAAGCACTATTCCTACGGCCTGTCCTTCATGAACAGCGACATCAGCGTGAGTTCCCGCATCGGGAAGGAAGGCGCGGTCGGTCCCCTGTCCTGGGACGGCGTGTCCGTGGACAAGGCCGTGCTCAAGGAAATCCCCCTGCAGTTCAAATACAATCCCGGGGACACGGTCTGGACCAGCGGCTACTCGGCCATCTTCCCGCCGGACATTCCGCTCGGAGTGACGGGCGGTTCAAGGGTCGTCAACGGCGCCGTCAACGAGATTGAAGTGCATCTCTTCGAGAACTTCACGGCCCTGCGTTTCGTAACCGTCGCCGAGAACATCGGCCGGGACGAGATCATCAACCTCGAAAACCTCGAAACCCCGGAAGAGAAATGAGACGCAACCACTACTTCCTGACGTATTTCCTGCTGCTGATCCTGCAAATCCTGGTCAGCAACTACCTCAACCTGTCCCCTTACGTCACGCTCTCCGTCCTTCCGGTGATGATCCTGATGCTTCCGATCCGCTTCGGGACCATCTTCGCGATGATCCTCGCCTTCGTGTCCGGCCTCACGGTTGACTGGCTTTCCGAAGGTGTGATCGGTCTCAACGCCCTCGCGCTCGTGCCTGTCGCCCTCGCCCGCAAGGGCATCATCTACCTGGTCTTCGGCAGTGAGTTCTTTGCGCGCAAGGAGGACATTTCCCTCCGCAAGCACGGTTTCGCCAAGATGTCCGTCGCCATCGTCATGTCGCAGGCCCTCTTCCTGCTGTTCTATATCTGGGCCGACGGTGCTGCGACCCGTCCGTTCTCCTTCAACGCGCTCCGTTTCGGCGTATCCCTGGTCGCGGGCTGGCTGCTGGCCATCCTCCTGTCCAGGACCCTGGCCACCAATGACCACGACCTATGAACAACCGCACGACCAAGCTTCTCATCGGACTCGGTGTGGCAGCCAGCGTGCTGATCATCAAGTTGTTCGTCATCCAGATCCTCAACGACAAATACAAGCGGGATGCGTCCAACAACTCGATGGTCTATGACGTGATCTACCCTACCCGCGGCATCATCTATGACCGCAACGGCAAGATCATCGTCGGCAACACCGTCTCCTATGACATCCTGGTCACCCCGCGGGAGGTGCAGCCTTTCGATACGGTCCAGCTGGCCAATTCGCTCGGCGTGAGCCCCGACCTGATCCGGGAAAAGATGGCGGAATACCGCAAGAACCGCAGCCGTATCGGCTACCAGACCGTCGTGATGCTGAAGAAGGTTCCGCCGGAGACCTACATGCAATTCGCCGAGTTGCAGTACAAGTTCCCCGGCTTCCGGGGCCAGATGCGCTCAATCCGCAGCTACCCCTTCAACGCCGGCGGCAACCTGCTGGGCTATGTGTCTGAAGTGGACGCCGACTTCATCAAGAAGCATCCGGGCGAATACCGCTCGGGCGACTACGCCGGAAAGACGGGCATCGAGGCTGCCCGGGAGAATGACCTGAAAGGCGAAAAGGGCTACCACATCTACCTGCGGGACTCGCACAACCAGATCCAGAACGCCTACATGGACGGCGAGATGGACAAGGAAGCCGTCCCCGGCAAGGATATCGTCACGACCATCGATGCGGAGCTCCAGCAATATGGTCAGGAGTTGATGCAGAACAAGGTAGGATCCGTCGTCGCGATCGAGCCCGCCACGGGAGAGATCCTGGCGATGGTCTCCAGCCCGGGTATCGATGTAGACGTGCTGGCAGACATCAGCCAGCATTATGGCGAGATCGTGAAGAATCCTTACAAGCCGATGTTCAACCGCACCGTGCAGGCTTCCTACCCCCCGGGCTCCGTATTCAAGCTGGTCAACGGCCTGATCGGTCTCCAGGAGGGTGTGCTGAAACCTTCGGACCGCTATCCTTGCAGCCGCGGTTTCCCCTACGGCAACGGAAGGCGGCTCGGCTGCCACGGCCATGCCTCGCCGCTGGCGCTGCTGGATGCCATAGCGACCTCTTGCAACGGCTACTTCTGCTACGTGTTCCGCAACATCCTGGACAACAAGAAGTACGAGTCCATCCAGGACGCCTTCGACGTATGGCGGGACTATGTCTCCAGTTTCGGCTTCGGACATAAGCTGGGCAGCGACTTCCCGGCCGAGCTCGGCGGCAACATCCCGACTTCCAACTACTACAACAAGGTTTACGGCAAGAAAGGCTGGAAATTCACGACCATCATCTCCCTCTCCATCGGCCAGGGTGAGATCGGCGTGACTCCGCTGCAGATCGCCAATCTCTGCGCGACGGTCGCCAACCGGGGCTATTATTATATCCCGCACATCATCAAGGACTCCCCCGGCATCGAGATCGATCCCAAATACAAGGAGCGGGTCTATCCCAAGGTGGATTCCAGCTACTTCAAGCTGGCGGTCCAGGGCATGTACATGGCGGTGAATGGAGGCGGATCGGCCGGCGGGACCGCCTTTGCGGCGGCAATTCCCGGCAAGGACGTGTGCGGCAAGACCGGCACCGCCCAAAACCCCCGCGGCGCGGACAATTCCGTCTTCATCTGTTTCGCGCCCAAGGACAATCCGAAGATCGCCGTGGCGGCCTATATCGAAAATGCCGGCTTCGGCGCGACCTGGGCCTGCCCGATCGCGTCCCTGCTCGTGGAGAAGTACCTCACCGGCGGCATCCGTGAGGAGCGTAAGTATGTCGAGGACCGGGTCCTCAAGGGCGACCTGATGTCGCGGGTCAAGAAAGATTAGGCGGCCATGGTCAATTCCTCCAAAAGAAGCCTCAGGCAAACCGTAGACTGGAAGCTGGTGATCTGTTACCTGCTGCTGGTCCTGATCGGCTGGCTCAACATCTATGCATCCTCGCACGCCAGCGAGACCGCCGGCATCCTGGATTTCGCAACCCGCAGCGGCAAGCAGTTCGTCTGGATCCTGAGCGGCCTGGGACTGGGCACGCTGATCCTGTTCTTGTTCAATCCCCGCCTGTGGGAGGTCATCTCCGTGCCGACCTACGTATTCATCCTGATCCTGCTGGTGGCTGTGATCTTCCTGGGAAGCGAGGTCAAAGGCTCGCGGTCCTGGTTCCAGTTCGGGCCCATCAGTTTCCAGCCGGCCGAGGTATCCAAGATCACCACCTCCCTGCTATTGGCAGCCGTAATGAGTCGACAAGGATTCAAGTTGTCGAATTTCAAGCACTTGCTGCTGGTCGCAGCCATCATCGCGATTCCGATGCTGACCATCGTCGCGGAGAGTGAGACCGGCTCCGCGCTGGTTTACGTCGGCTTCATCTTCGTCCTTTACAGGGAAGGTTTTTCCGGTTGGTTCATCGCCTGTATCGGCCTGATCATCATCTTGTTTATCCTGACCCTGACCGTCTCGCCCTATGCGGCGGCGCT
>CAMJHJ010000028.1 GCA_946405485.1 uncultured Bacteroidales bacterium
CCGAACTTCAAGTTCCACCTGGCCCTCGACCGTCCGGACCCGGCGGCCGACGCGGCCGGTGTGCCTTACACGCCGGGCTTCGTCCACAACGTGATGTACGAGACCTACCTCAAGGACCACGAGGCTCCGGAGGATATCAAGTACTTCATGTGCGGACCGCCCATGATGACCAAGTGCGTGAACGACCTGCTCGACTCGCTCGGCGTCGATCCCGCCAGCATCCTCTACGACAATTTCGGCGCATAAGAAACGCCACGAACGGAAAGACCGCTCCGAGGAATCGGGGCGGTTTTTTTGTACCTCGCAAAGAAAGATAAAAATCTCACTTTTGTTTTTTTCAAGCGCGCAGGTTTCTGTTTTTGCCGACCTATCTTTGAGCCGGACTTCAAACCGGACGGACTATGGAAAACGGTCGGAAACACTCGCTCTCTTTCGGGCATTCGCCCGGTGGCATTCTGCCCATGATAATCATCACCTTCTTACCTCTTGCTATCGCATCCGGCCTGTGCAGCATTGTCTCCTGTTCGTCCGGCGGGTCCGTTTCCCCGGATGCCCCGGCCGCTGCGGGTACGGTCCCGCACCCTGGCGGCCGGGATATCCCTTTGACGGACACTCCTGTCACGGTCTTCGTCCGGGAACCGGGTATCGACGGTGACGGAGCGGCGGTCCCGACACGGGCCGGAGACTGGCACCTGATCCGGCGCCTGGACCTCTTCGTCTTTAACGATGACGCCCTCCGCACCCTGGACGCCTATACCCGCAGTTACGCCTATACGCCGGAGGCCGTGACCGTCAGCAGCGCAAGCGGAGAAAAGATCCTCGTTGCTGTCGCCAACCACGCCTTCCCGGACGACTTCGTCACCACCATACACAATTACGAGGACCTGCGGCGCTCCGTGGTCAGTTTCACGGGAGACCACCCTTCCTGGCCTGTCATGAGCGGAGAAACCTGCTTCACGGCCGGCCCCGGACAAGGCTGCAGCGTCACCCTGGAACCGATGATGTCCTCCATCGAAATCAAATCCGTCAAGAGTCCGGCAGGCGGGCCTGCGCTCCGGAACGTCAAAGTCTATCTGACCGGCGTCGGCAACCGGGCGGAACTCCTCCGGACGGAAGGATTCCTGCCCGCAGAGACCCTTAACAACGGAGGACTTTCCGAGACGGACCTGGGCCGCCTCGCCTACTCCGGAATGGTCTATAAATATCTCGGCAACGGGAAAGCGGACGGAAACGGTTCCAGTTACGGGTCCGCCGTCCTATACTGCTATCCCAACGAGGCGGAGGAGGAATCCTTCGCTTCCCCTTATACCCGTCTGGTCATTGAAGGGATGCTGGATGGGAAAACCTGCTATTACCCCATCCCCATCAACCGGGGCAGTTTCGTTTCAAGCGGAACGGAAGGTATCGGACGCAACCGCCGCTATGTTTTCGACCTGACCCTGACACGCCCCGGGACTGAAAGTCCCGACGAAGACGTCCTGCCCGGTCCATAATTGCCAAATTATTCGTATATTCGCACGAATATCGACTATTTTGGACAAAGCCGGCAACATCATCATTCGAGGGGCGAAAGTCAACAACCTCAAGGACATCACGGTGGAGATCCCGCGCGGGAAATTCGTCGTCATTACCGGCGTATCCGGATCGGGCAAGTCCTCCCTCGCTTTCGACACGCTCTTCGCAGAAGGACAGCGGCGTTTCGCCGAGAGCCTGTCCTCCTATGCGCGCCAGTTCCTGGGGCGGATGAGCAAGCCGGACGTAGAGTCCCTGGAAGGCATCCCGCCGGCCATCGCGATTGAGCAGAAGGTCAACACAAAGAATCCCCGCTCGACCGTCGCCACCACCACGGAGATCTATGACTCGCTCCGGCTGATCTTCGCCCGAATCGGGCGCACCTATTCCCCGGTCAGCGGGCAGGAAGTACGGCGCCACACCGCCAAGGATGTGATGGAATTCATCACTGAAGGTTCGCCGGACATCCTCTACCTTCTCGCCGATATCGGCTGGGACGGCCGGGAAGACAAGGTCGAACTGATGCTTGCGCTCAAGGAGCAGGGCTACTCGCGCTTTTACAGTGACGGCGTGATCCGCATCGAAGAGATGATGCAGCGCGCTGAGACAGGCGACTGGCCGCAGGACCTTTATCTCCTTGTAGACCGTCTCCGCCTCGGAGGTGAAGCGCCGGACGCAGATACGCGCACCCGCCTGCTCGGGTCCATCGCAGATGCCTTCAGCACGGGCCGGGGCACGATGCATGTCGTCAAGGACGGGCAGATGCGAAGCTTCTGCAACCGATTCGAGATGGATGGGATCACCTTCCGCGAGCCCGACGAATACCTTTTCAGTTTCAACTCTCCGCTCGGGGCCTGCCCCGTCTGCGGCGGTCTGGGCAAGATCATCGGCATCAGCGAAGACCTGGTCATCCCCGACAAGACCAAGAGCATCTATGACGGGGCCATCGCTCCCTGGCGGGGCGAAAAGATGGGCTGGTTCAAGGACCACCTCGTCGAGGTCGCCGACCGCTATGGCATCCCCATCTTCGAACCCTGGTGCAAACTGTCCAAGGAAGTCAAGGAAAAGATATGGAACGGCGTCCCTGCCCCTACGGAAGAAGAGACACTCTTCGGCATCGACGAGTTCTTCAAATGGGTCGAATCCAACCGCTATAAGATCCAGTACAAATACATGCTCAGCCGTTTCAGCGGCCGGACGGTCTGCCATGAGTGCGGCGGCAGCCGGCTCCGGAAGGAGGCCCTGTACGTCCGCGTCGGCGGCAAGACGATCCACGAACTACTGGAGATGAACGTGGACGAGCTTCTGGATTTCTTCGACAGGGTCGAACTGACGCCTTCTGAGCGCGAGATCGTCGCGGAGCCCGTCAAGGAGATCGTATTCCGCCTGCAGTGCATCCGGGATGTGGGCCTGTCATACCTGACTTTGTCCCGCAGCTGCAACACCCTGTCCGGCGGCGAGAGCCAGCGCATCAACCTCGTGACGGCGCTCGGCAGTTCGCTGGTCGGGTCGATGTACATCCTGGACGAACCTTCGATCGGCCTGCATCCGCGCGACACGGACCGCCTCATCGCCGTCCTGCGGCGTCTGCGCGACATCGGCAATACCGTGGTGGTCGTAGAGCATGATGAGGAAATCATCCGGGCGGCCGACGTCCTGATCGACATGGGACCCCTTGCCGGCATCCACGGCGGCGAGATCATCTTCCAGGGCCGCACCTCGGACGACATCCCCGAAGAGACCTTCGACCGTTCGCTGACCCTCCAGTATATCTCCGGACGCAAGCCGCGCCTCCAGCGCGAAAAACGCAAATGGACCTACTCCATCACCGTCAAGGGTGCGATGGAGCACAACCTCAAGGACATAGATGTCCGCTTCCCGCTGGGCGTGCTGAACGTCGTGACCGGCGTCAGCGGCAGCGGCAAGTCGTCCCTGGTGGGCGACATCCTCTACCCCGCCCTGCACCGCCGCATCAACGAGACCGGCGACCTCCCGGGTATCTTCAAGGGCCTGGAGGGCAACCTGGACCGCATCGACCGCATCGAATACGTGGACCAGAATCCCATCGGCAAGAGCTCCCGCTCCAACGCCGTCACCTACCTCAAGGTCTACGATGACATCCGCAAGCTTCTCGCCGACCAGCAATATGCCCGGATCAACGGTTTCACGCCCTCGTTCTTCTCCTTCAACCAGGAAGGCGGGCGCTGTCCCGAGTGTCAGGGCGACGGCTTCGTACGCATCCCGATGCAGTTCATGGCCGACGTGACGATGGTCTGCGAGGCCTGCGGCGGCAAGCGTTTCCGGCCGGACATCCTGGAGGTCCGATACAACGGCCTCAATGTGGACGACATCCTCAATCTGAGCGTCGAGGAGGCGATCGCCTTCTTTGCCAAGGGGAAGGAAGAACTCGCCCAATCCATCGCCCGGAAGCTTCAGCCCCTCGTGGACGTGGGCCTGGGCTACATCAAGCTCGGACAGAGCAGCAGCACTTTTAGCGGAGGCGAAAGCCAGCGCATCAAACTCGCTTACTTCCTGTCGATGAGCGAACAGAGCGGACGGAGCGCCCACGAGCGCATCCTCTTCCTCTTCGACGAGCCGACGACGGGCCTGCATTTCTTCGATGTGGAGAAGCTCCTCAAGGCCTTCGACGTCCTGCTGGACAAGGGCCACTCCCTGGTGGTCGTGGAACACAACCTGGACGTCATCCGAGCCGCCGACTGGGTCATCGACCTGGGTCCCGACGCCGGAGACCGGGGTGGCGAAGTGGTATTCGCCGGCACTCCGGAAGACCTGGCCGCCCGGGGCGGCACTTTCACCGCACAATATCTGAAACAAACGCAAGACCATGGCATTCCATCTCGATAAGTTCATCTCACAGGCCGTCACCGGACGCGACCGAAGCCTTTTTGCCGCCGACATGGAAGCGAACGCTCCCGAACTCCGTGCGCGGATCGAAGGCAGGAAAGTCTGCGTGATCGGCGGCGCCGGTTCCATCGGGTCGGCCTTCATCAAGGAAATCCTCCGCTTCAACCCCGGATCCCTGGTGGTCGTGGACCTGAGCGAAAACGGACTGGCGGAGTTGACGCGCGACCTGCGGAGCACCGAAGGCCTTACCGTCCCGGATGATTACCGCAGCTATACGCTTGACTTCGCGGACCCCATCTTCGAAGTCATTTTCCGTGAAGCGGGAGGTTTTGACATCGTAGCCAATTTTTCCGCCCACAAGCATGTGCGCAGCGAAAAGGACCGCCATTCCGTGCGGGCCCTCCTGCAGAACAATGTCCTCAAGGCAAGGAAGTTGCTCGACTTGCTCGCCGAGTGTCCGCCGGAGCGTTTCTTCTGCGTTTCCACGGACAAAGCCGCCGGACCGGTCAATGTCATGGGAGCGAGCAAGCGTCTGATGGAAGACCTGATCATGGCCTACCGGGACCGGTTCCCGGTCACCACCGCCCGTTTCGCCAACGTGGCGTTCTCCAACGGTTCCCTGCCCGACAGCTGGATGAACCGCCTGCAGAAAAAACAGCCGCTCGTCGCGCCCGACGACGTCCTGAGATATTTCGTCAGTCCCGAGGAATCGGGTCAAATATGCCTGCTCGCCTGCATCCTGGGCCGCAGCGGGGAAATCTTCTTCCCCAAGCTCCGGCAGGAGCAGATGCAGTCCTTCTCGGTCATCTGCGACCGTTTCCTGGAAGCTCATGGGCTGGAAAAGATAGCCTTCGGCAGCGAAGTTGAAGCAAGGAGCTATGCCGCCGCAATGCCGGACGACAGCCCCCGCTGGCCGGTGTACTATGCGCCCAGCGATACGACCGGCGAGAAGGCTTATGAAGAGTTTTACGTCCCCGGAGAGCAGATTGACGAGAGCCGTTTTTCCGGTCTGGGCGTAATCGGGGAGAGTCCGCGGAGGAGCCGCGGGGAGGTGAATGCCTTCCTCGACCGTCTGGAGATCCTTTTCTCCGATCCGACCTTCACCAAGGCGGACGTCGTCTCAGAATTGAAGGCTTTCCTGCCTTCCTTCGAGCATGAAGAAAAGGGGCGCAACCTGGATCAGAAAATGTAGGACAATGGATTACAAAGAGATAACCGACTTCATCCACCAGCTCTACGGGACGCAGGACTTCGTTCCGCTGAGCGTGCCGAAGTTCATCGGAAACGAGAAGAAGTATCTGGAGGAGTGCATCGATTCGACCTATGTCTCCAGCGTGGGGCCCTTCGTGGACCGCTTCGAGGAAGAGATCGCCCGCTATACCGGAGCAGCCAGGGCCGTCGTATGCGTCAATGGCACGAGCGCCTTGCACATGGCCCTGATGCTTGCCGGCGTGGAGCGTGGAGACGAGGTGCTGACCCAGTCCCTGACCTTCATCGCGACCTGCAATGCCATCTCCTACACCGGCGCCCATCCCGTGTTCATCGACGTGGACCGCGAGACCCTCGGACTCTCCCCCGACGCCCTTAAGGCCTGGTTGGAAAAATACGCCGCCGTCACGGGCAGCGGATGCCGCAACCGCCGTACCGGCCGCCGCATCAAGGCTTGCGTTCCGATGCACACGTTCGGCCATCCTGCCCGCATCGAAGAGATCGCCGCGATTTGCGGGAAATGGGGCATCGAACTGGTCGAGGACGCCGCAGAAAGCATCGGCAGCCGCTTCCACGGGAAGCACACCGGCACCTTCGGCAAAGTCGGCGCATTGAGTTTCAACGGCAACAAGACCCTGACCACGGGCGGCGGCGGCATGCTGCTTTTCAATGACCCGGAGCTCGGCGCCAAGGCCAAGCATCTCACCACGCAGGCGAAGGTCCCGCACCGCTGGGAGTTCCGCCACGATGCGGTCGGTTATAACTACCGCATGCCGAACATCAACGCAGCCCTGGGTTGCGCCCAACTGGAACAACTGGACAAGCTGATCGCCAGCAAGCGCGAAGTGGCTGCCGCCTATGCAGCTTTCTTCGACGGCGGCGACGGTCCGGTTTTCGTCCGCGAGCCGGAGGGCAGTTTCTCCAACTACTGGCTCAACGCCGTCCTGCTCCCCTCACGGGAGGAACGGGACGCTTTCCTGGAATACACCAACGACCACGGCGTCATGACCCGGCCCGCCTGGGAACTGATGACCGACCTTCCCATGTTCGAGGGCTGCGAACGCGACGCCCAGCGCAATACCCGCTGGCTGGCCGACCGCATCGTCAACCTTCCCAGCAGTCCCCGCGTATGAAAAGAATCTGCATCGTGACCGCCACTCGCGCCGAATACGGCTTGCTGCGATGGACCATCGAAGCCCTTCGGGCGGAACCGTGCCTGGATGCGCAGCTGGTCGTAACCGGTACGCATCTCAGCCCCGCATTCGGGGAGACCTGGCGCCAGATCGAGGCGGACGGCGTGCGGATCGACCGTAAGATCGACTATCTCTCGGAGGACCGCAGCCCGGCAGGCATCGCCCGGGAAATGGGGGTCTGCGCGACCCGGTTCGCCGAGGCTTTCTCTGAGATGAAGCCGGACCTGCTGCTGGTGCTGGGCGACCGCTATGAACTGCTGCCCATCTGCAGCACAGCCCTGCTGCTCGGCATCCCGATCGCCCACATCGCCGGCGGAGAGCATACGGAAGGCGCCCTCGACGAACGGGTGCGCAACGCCGTCACGATGATGGCTGACCTGCATTTCCCCAACAGCGCCGAAGCCGCAGCCGAAATCGTCCGGATGCGGGGCAGCGACCGCAACATATACAATGTCGGCGAGCCTTGCGTGGAGAACAACCTGCGCATCCCGCTCCCCTCCCGCGAGGAACTGGCCGAGACGCTGGGATTGGATCCCGGCAAGGACTGGATCCTGGCCACCCTCCATCCCGAGACGCTCAAGAGCCGGGAAGAAAATCTCTCGGCAGCCCGGAACCTCCTGGTAGCACTCCTCGAGCGTCCTGGTTGCGAGATCGTGATGAGCGGAGCCAACGCCGACCCGGTCGGAGAAGAGATGAACGCCATCTACCGCGCGTGCCGGGATCCCCGTTTCCATTTTTCCGACTCGCTCGGGCAGCGCAACTATCTCGGCGTCATGAATGAAGCCATGTGCGTCATCGGCAACTCCTCAAGCGGAGTGATCGAAACACCCCGTCTCGGCATCCCCGCCATCAACATAGGCGACCGGCAGAAAGGCCGCCGCCTATGCGCCAACGTCATTTCCTGCCGGAGTGACCTTGACAGCATCCGTTCCGCGCTCGGCGAGGTCGGTCCCCGGCTGGATCCCGACCTGAGTTTCGGCGACGGGCACACGTCCGGGCGCATTGTACAGCATATCAAAGACTACTTCGATGAACGATAAAGGACTCCGCACTCCCTGCTTCCTCCTCGATGCCGACGAGTTGAGGGCCAACTACCGGGACTTCTCCGAAGCGCTCGCAGCGCATTTCGGTGATGCGCAGGTGGCTTACTCGGTCAAAACCAATTCGCACCCGGAGATCCTGCGCATCCTGCGCGAGGCAGGTGCCGCGGCCGAAGTCGTTTCGGATACCGAATTCCGGCTCGCCCGCGCCCTGGGTTTCGAGAGCATCGTCTACAACGGTCCCGTCAAAGAAAAGGACAGTTTCCTCGAGGCGGTCCGGAATGGCATGACCGTCAACCTGGACAGCCGGCGGGAACTGGACTGGCTCGCGGAGTTGCCCGCCGACGGCTGCTTCCGCGTGGGCCTGCGTGTCAATGTCTCCTTGCCCGAAGACGAGTGTTTCAGCCGTTTCGGCTTTGAAGGAGAAGGTCTGGCGGAGGCCGTCGCCCGCATCCGGGCTTTGCCCAACGTGCGTCTGGCCGGCATCCACCTGCACCGCACCTCCAAGAGCCGGAGCCTGGACGTCTACCGGACCATCACCGCCCGTGCCGTACAGGTCCTCAAGGAGTTCGGCATCGAACCCGATTATATCGATATCGGCGGCGGATTCTTCGGCCATTTCCCCGGCAAGCCGGGTTATGCAGACTATGCCGCCGTACTGGCGGAAGGACTCCGGGGGCTCGGCGCCAGGATCATCATCGAACCCGGCAACGCCCTGATCGCTTCCCCGCTCACTTTCCTGTCTTCCGTCATCGACGTCAAGAAGGTCGGAGACGAACGGGTCGTGGTCTGCGACGGCAGCCGGGGCGACATCGATCCTTTCTTCCGCAAGACGGACTATTTCAAATCCTTCCCCGGCATGGAGGAAGGCCGTCCGAATGCGCCCGCGCAGACGGTCGTCGGCTGTACCTGCCTTGAGAACGACCGCCTGTTCCGCCTGGAAAACGGGCCGGAACTGCGCCCGGGCGACCGGATCGCGTTCCGCAATACGGGCGCCTATACGATGGTGCTCTCACCCCTCTTTATCCGCTATTTTCCCCGGGTGTATGTCCGGGAAAACGGCACAGTCCGCCCCGCGACTGCGGAATGGACCGCCCAAGACTATCTGAATGGCTATGGAGTATAACATCTTATGTTGCAATGTCGGCCGTCGGGGCCGCCTGATGCTGGATTTCCGGCGCAGTCTCGCCGGGAAGGGAAAAGTGGTCGGCACCGACAACTGGTCGGTCGCTCCGGCGCTTTTCCTCGCCGACAAGATGTACGTCGTGCCCAAAATCCGGGAGCGGAACTACCTGGAGACCGTCCTGGACATCTGTTCCCGCGAGGACATCAAGGCAATAGCCACATTCATCGATCCCGAGATCGAGCTGCTCTCCGCCCACCGCGAAGTCTTCCTTTCCCGCGGCATCCTGCCCCTCTGCCCCTCCGAACGCACGGCCCATCTGTGTTTCGACAAATACGAGATGTTCAAGCATTTGCGGGACCACGGCGTACGCACAGTCCTGACTTATCGCGACCTCGCCTCTTTCAAAGAAGGCCTTGAGAAAGGCGAAATCGCCTTCCCGGTCTTCGTCAAGCCGGTCAGCGGAAGCGGAAGCGTGGGCGCCCGGCGGGTGGACGACATGCCCGCCCTCGAGGAACTGTTCAAGGAAGGAGCCTACGATTACATCATCCAGGAACTGATGCGGGAAGGCGACTGCGATGCCGATGTCTATGTAGACTGCATCTCGCACGAAGTCGTCTCCGTGTTCAGCAAACGCAAGATCGAGACCCGCATCGGCGGCGCCTCCAAGACCGTGAGTTTCAAAGATCCCGCCCTTTTCGACTTCGTAAGGGAAGTGTGCTCCGTGCTGGAACTCAGCGGCCCCTGCGACATGGACTTCTTCCTCAAAGACGGCCGGTATTGCCTGTCCGAGATCAACCCCCGTTTCGGCGGAGCTTACCTCCATGCTTATGGGGCCGGGGTGGATTTCATGAAATACATCCTCCGCAACATCGACGGGCTGGCCAACGAGCCGGAAATCGGCTGCTACGACGAGGGCGTACTGATGCTGATGTACGATGACGTCGTCATCACCCGCGAAAGCGAACTACTCAGGGACTACCATGAATAAGACTTTCATTATCGCCGAAGCCGGCGTCAACCACAACGGTCGCCCGGACCTCGCCCTGCAGCTCTGCGATGCAGCCAAGGCGGCGGGCGCCGACGCCGTCAAGTTCCAGACCTGGGTCACGGAAAGCATCGTGGCGGAAGACACGGACATGGCTGATTACCAGCGGCGCAACCTGGGCGGCGGACAGTCTCAGTTTGAGATGCTGAAAAAGCTGGAACTCAGCTATGCGCAGTTCGCCGACATCAAGGCTTATTGCGACCGCATCGGCATCATCTTCCTGTCCACCGGCGACAATCCCGGAGACATCGACTTCCTGCTGGGCCTGGGCATGCCCCTGGTCAAGCTCGGATCGGGTGACATCACCAACCTCCCGCTCCTGCGCCATGTGGGACGGTGCGGCGCCCCGGTGATCCTTTCGACCGGGATGTCCGACATGGACCGGGTGCGCAAGGCCTACGCGGAGCTGCAGACTGCCGGCGCACAGGATATCACCGTGCTTCACTGCACGACCAATTATCCCTGCCCTCCCGAAGAAGTCAACCTCCGGGCCATGCAGACGATCGCCGACGAACTGCATTGCAAGGTCGGCTACTCCGACCATACGCTCGGTGCAGAAGTTCCTGTGGCGGCCGTCGCGATGGGTGCCTGTGTCATCGAAAAGCATCTCACGCTCGACCGCACGATGGAGGGACCGGACCATCCGGCCTCGATGGAACCCGCGGAATTCGCGGACATGGTCCGGCAGATCCGCAACATTGAGCAAGCCCTCGGCGACGGGATCAAACGCCCCAATCCGAGTGAGGAAGCCATCGCCGGGACGGTGCTCAAGCGCATCCTGGCCGCCCGCGACATCCGTAAGGGTGAAACACTGAACGCAGAAACGCTTGCGGTCAAGCGCGCCCCTGCCGGCATCGGAGTCGACTGCTGGGACGAGGTCTGCGATACCCCGGCCATCCGGGATTTCAAGAAAGATGAAGCGATAGAGATATGAAGACACTGATCACCATCTGCGCCAGAGGAGGATCGAAGGGCATCCCCGGCAAAAACATCAAGCCCATCGCCGGCAAACCGCTCATCGCCTATAGCATCGGTTGTGCCCGGCGCGTGGCCGAAGCCCTCGGAGACGCCGACATCCTGCTCTCGACTGACTCGGAATCTATCCGGGACTGCGCCGCAGACTGGGGCTTGGAGACGGAATACCGCCGTCCCGCCCGCCTGGCGGACGACCATTGCGCCAAACTGGACGCCATCGCAGACGCCCTGGAGTGGAGCGAACAACGGAACCGCTGTCGCTATGACTACCTGCTCGACCTGGATTGCACCTCTCCCCTGCGGACGGTGGAAGACGTCCTCGAAGGGTTCCGCATCCTGGAAGCTGACCCGCAGGCCTTGGATATCTTTTCCGTCAACCCCGCCGCCCGCAATCCCTATTTCAACATGGTGGAGCGCAAGCCGTCTGGATACTTCGACCTGGTCAAGGACGGCAGCCAGTTCACGACCCGGCAGGGCGCGCCTGCGGTCTATGACATGAACGGCTCCTTCTACATCTATCGCCGCAGCTTCTTCGAGCAGGGCTTGCGCGACCCCAACACCCCGCTGTCACTCGTTTATGTGATGCCGCACCGCTGCTTCGACCTCGACGAGCCGGAGGATTTCGACTATATGAGCTATCTGCTGGAGCAGGATAAACTCGGATTTGGATTATGAACGTCTTGATCGTGGGACTGGGCTCGATCGCCCGCAGGCACATCGCCGCGCTTCGGCGCATCGATCCGGAGGTCGGCATTACCGCCCTCCGTTCTTCGGCGCATGGCGTTTCTGTGCCGGGAGTAAGGGACATCCGCAGCCTGGAAGAGGCCCGCGTTCCCTTCGATTTCGCCATCATCTCCAATCCCACGGCCTGCCACGCCGATACGATCCGGCAGCTGCTGCCCCTGGATATCCCGCTTTTCATCGAGAAGCCTCTCTTTGCCGGGCTCGGTCAGGAAGACTTGCTGGAGGAAGTCCGCCGGCGCGGGACGCTGACCTATGTCGCCTGCAACCTGCGTTTCTGCGACACCCTGCAATTCCTGCGCGGGCAGGTACGGGGCCTGCGCATCAACGAAGTCAACGTCTACTGCGGCTCATACCTGCCGGAATGGCGCCCGGGTACCGACTGGCGCCGCTGTTACAGCGCCCGTCCCGAGCTCGGAGGCGGCGTCCACATCGACCTGATCCACGAGCTGGACTATGTCCACTGGCTTTTCGGCGACCCGATGTGCAGCCGGAAGACCCTCCGGCATAGCTCTTCCCTCGGCATCGATGCCGTGGACTATGCCAACTATTGCCTGGAATACAAGGAATTCTGTGTCTCTGTCATATTGGACTATTACCGCCGCGACTATAAGCGGACGGTGGAGATCGTCGCGGACGAAGGCACCTGGACCGCAGACCTCGGCTCCGGGCGCGTCACCGACGCCGAAGGCCGGGTGCTCTTCGAGACCCGCCAGGCTGACGGGGATGACTATTGGGAGCAAATGAAGTATTTCCTATCTTTGCGAGAGAAGGAGGCTCCCGTCCCTTTCAACGATGTGTTTGAAGCCTACGAAGTGCTGAAATTATGCTTGGAATAAAAGATAAATCCATCATCGTCACCGGCGGCTGCGGCCTGATCGGCCGCGAAATCGTCCGGGAGCTCAAGGAGGAGGGCGCCCGTGTGCTTAACGCCGACATCACGCTGGAGACCGACCCTGAGGCGGGAACCTTCAAGCTCGACCTGAGCGACAACGCCTCGATCGACGCCCTCGTCGCATTCGCGGTGGAGCATTACGGACGCATCGATGCGCTCATCAACAGCGCTTATCCCCACACGAAGGACTGGAGTGATTATTTCTTCGAGGAAGAACCCTACGAGCATTTCAAGCGCAACGTCGAGCTCCAGCTGGACAGTGTTTTCTACCTCGACCAGCAGGTGGCGAAGGTAATGATGAAACAGAAAGACGGCTCCATCGTCAACTTCGGCTCGATCTACGGCATCGTAGGCAACAATTTCACCATCTACGAAGAATACGGAGGTACTTCTACGGGGGCCTACTGCGCCATCAAGGGCGGCATCATCAACTTCACCCGCTACCTCGCCTCCTATCTGGGAAAATGGAACATCCGGGTCAACTGCGTCTCACCCGGCGGGGTCTTCGACCGCAACAGCCCCGAGCAGAACGAGATCTTTATCCGCAATTATACCCGACAGTGCCCGATGAAGCGGATGGCGGAGCCGGAGGACATCGCTCCCGTAGCCATCTTCCTCGCCTCCGACATGGCCCGCTATGTCACCGGACAGAATGTTGCCGCCGACGGCGGCTGGACCTGCATCTGATATGGAATACACCATCAACACCGCCGCAAGCGTCAAGGACGCGCTCAGTCTGTTGGAGAACAACGGCATCCAGACCCTTTTTGTCACCGACGGCGAAGGCCGGATGCGGGGAACGCTGACCGACGGGGACGTCCGCCGGGGCATCCTTGCCGGCATCGGTACCGACAGCCCGGTTTCGGAAGTGATGCACCGTGACTTCAAGTATCTGCGGGCCGGATCCGTGGACGTCGCCAGCATCCGCTCCTTCCGGGAGAAACGCATCTATTTCATACCGGTGCTGGACGAGGATGACCGCATCGTCGACCTGCTTAACCTGCGGCAGTACCGCTCGCGCCTGCCCATCGACGCCGTCCTGATGGCCGGCGGCAAAGGCGAGCGCCTGCGTCCACTGACGGAGAGCACGCCCAAGCCCCTCCTGCCGGTCGGAGACAAAGCCATCATCGACCACAACGTGGACCGGCTCATCTCCTATGGGGTCCGGGACATCACCGTTTCCGTCAATTACCTCGCCGGACAGTTGGAAGCGCATTTCGAGGCACCGCGGGACGGCGTGCAGGTCAAGTGTTTCCACGAGAAAGATTTTCTCGGGACGGTCGGGTCCGTGCGTCTGATGCCGCCGTTCGCCCACGATGCGGTCCTGGTCATGAATTCCGATCTCTTCACGAACATCGATTTCGAGGACTTTTACCTGCATTTCAAAGAGTATGACGCCGACCTGTCGGTCGCTGCCATCCCGTACGACGTCTCCATCCCGCTCGGCATCCTGGACCTGGACGGCCGGGATGTGAAAGGCGTCTCGGAAAAGCCCGTATTTAATTATTATGCGCTGGCCGGCATTTACCTGATGAAACGCTCTGTCATCGCGGAGATCCCCGAAGGATCTTTCTTCCACGCCACGGATCTCATCGGGAAGCTGGTCGCCGAGGGACGCAAGGTCATCCGTTACCCCCTCAACGGCACCTGGATCGATATCGGAACGCTCAAGGAATACCAGAAAGCCTGCGACCTGGTCAAGCATCTCTGATTTGCGTTAACATTTTTTCTCTTCACGCGTCTTTATAGGCGTATGAAAAAGATTATACTCCTTGCAGCGCTCCTGCTGCCTATGTTTGCCCAGACCTTGGCCGGAGGCAATGTCCCCAAATCCAAGATCACCTCTTTCATTTATGACTGCCAGCGCTACGAAGGCGTGGAAGTGGTCCAACTCGGCGGATTAGCCACCATGGCGCTCCGGGCATCCCTGCGTGTGGCGGCCTCCGACGATCCGGAAGTCCGGGAAATGATGAAACTCATTACCGGAGTCAAACGGATCTCTGTCCTGAACTACGAGCAATGCGCGCCGGACATCCAGGACAAGATCAGCCGGAAACTGAACCGGATGCTGGATGGAAGCGACCTGCTGATCGAGACCCGGGACGGAAATGAGCTCATGCAAATCTACGGAGTCGTGGACGACCAGAACGGAACGGTCCGGGACTTCGTGATGCACACTCCTTCCGAAGCCTCGCTGATCTGCATCTTCGGTTCCATTCCCATCGACAAGCTCGCACGCGTCATCGCCGACAATGACTGAAGAAAGGTTCCATAAGGAGTACCTGTCCCTTGCGGACACGCTGTACCGGATCGCCTTCTACATGCTGGAATCGGAGGCCGAGGCCGAAGATGCCGTGCAGGAAGTCTATCTGAAACTCTGGGACACGCGCGACAGCCTCGACGGCATCCGCTCCCCCAAGGCCTACAGCGTCACCCTCCTGAAGAACCTCTGCCTGGACCGCATCCGCCGCGCCCGGCATCTCAGTTTCCCCGAGCAGCTCCCGGAGCCGGAGACCCCGCATCTACAAGACGATGAAATGGACCAGAAAATGCGTCTGGACAAGGTCCTGGAAGCGGTCAAGGCCCTGCCTGACCGACAGCGCGAGATCCTGATCCTGCGTACCGTCGAAGGCCTTTCCTACGAGGAAATCGCCGAACGGACCGGAATGAATTACCTTACGCTCCGCGTGCTGCTTTCCCGCGCACGCTCCACGATAAAGTCAAGAATATGAAAAGCATAGAAGATCTCGAAAAACTCGGATGGGAAGAGCTGGAACGCTCTGCCATGCAGGACCCGGCGCCCATCCCTGAAGGGCTGCAGCAGCGGATCGCCGCCTCCCTGGCCGCAAAGAGCCTCGCAGGCGAAGCCTCCGCACGCAAGTTCCCGGTCCGTACGGTCTCCTTCACGGCCCTGGCCGCCGCTGCCGCCCTGGCCGCGGTGCTGGTCCTTCCCAAATGGGGAACCCGCCAGCCGAAGGATACTTTCGACGACCCCTACCTGGCCTATGCCGAAGTAGAGAAAGTCTTCCAGAGCATTTCCGAAAAGATGGCCACCGGCGTGGATATCGCCCGTGAAGCGAAACCCGTGGCCGACAAGACCCTCAACGTCCTCGAAAAAATCAATATCCAATGAAACGCATAATCCTCCTGGCGGTCCTGCTGCTTACCGAATTGACCGCTTCCGCCCAGAGCGGAAAAAGTATTTACCAGAAGTATTCCGACGCCGAGAATGTCAGCGCCGTCTACATCTCCCCCGCCATGTTCCGGCTGATCGGCAAGATTCCGGACCTGGAGGTCGGTGAGAACCAAGTCAACCTGGCCCCCCTCATCCGTTCCCTGTCCGGCCTGTACATCATCAACAGTGAGAACGCCCGTATCAACGAAAAGCTGGGATCGGAAGTGAGCCGTTTCATCTCCAACGGCCGTTATGAGCTCCTGATGGAGAGCAAGGACGGCGGCGAAGTGGTCCGGATGTATACCGTTGGCACGGAAAAGATTGTCAACAGTTTCGTGATGATTGCCGCAGACGGACCCGAAGCCACCTTCATCTGCCTGGACGGGCAGATGGACCGGAAAGAACTGGAAGGCGTCCTGGTCGAAACGATCGGAGACTGAGCGGCATCCTGACTCCCGGCGATAAAAAACCAAAAGGCGGAAATCTCACGACTTCCGCCTTTTTGTATATTACAATACA
>CAMJHJ010000029.1 GCA_946405485.1 uncultured Bacteroidales bacterium
GCTTCCGCTTCGATGATGAGCTTTTCTTTCTCGATCTGGGCGGCGACGACGATGTTGGCAGACTGTGTGGCCTTTTCGCGTTCGGCGCGGGCCAATTCGGCATCACGCTCGGACTTGTAGGCTTCCTCGAGAGCCTTTGCGGCCTGGACCTTTTCCGCGGCGACGGCGAGACGCTCGGCCTCAGCGGTCTTCTCACGGCGCATGGCGTCGGAATTCGCGATGGCGATCTTGGAACTGTTTTCGCCTTCGACGGCGAGGGCGTTGGCTTCAGCCGTCTTGATACGGGTGTCACGGTTGGTTTCGGCGATACGGATGTCCTTGTCCCGGTCGGCCTCGGCCTTACCGATCTCACCGTAACGGTTCTGCTCGGCGACGCTCTTCTTCGCGTCGTTGATGGCCTTGGCGGCGGCTTCCTTACCGAGGGCCTCGATGTAGCCGGACTCGTCGCGGATATCGGTGACGTTCACGTTGATGAGCTTCAGGCCGATCTTGCGGAGTTCCGCCTCCACGTTGGTGGAGACGTTGGCGAGGAACTTGTCGCGGTCGGCGTTGATTTCCTCGATGTCCATCGTCGCGATCACGAGACGCAGCTGGCCGAAGAGGATATCGGTGGCGATGTTCTGGATGCTGTCCACACTCAAGCCCAGCAAACGCTCGGCGGCGTTGGTCATGTTCTCGGGCTCCGTGGAAATACCGACGGTGAAGCGGCAGGGGACATCGACTCGGATGTTCTGCTTGGACAGGGCGTTGGTCAGGTTGCATTCGATCGAGATGGGTTTCAGGTCGAGGAAAGCATAGTCCTGGAACACGGGCCAGATGAAGGCTGCGCCGCCATGGATACAGCGGGCGGAAGAAATGCTTCCGGTGGCGTTTTTGCCGGTTTTACCATAGATGACAAGGATCTTGTCGGAGGGGCAGCGGCGATAGCGCCTCAGGATGGCCGAGAGGGTCACGAATAGGACGACGACGGCGATCAGGATAATGTAAGTGACAGACATGGCTTATTCGTTTTAATTGTTATTGTATACTTAGATGATCAGTGAGTCGAGCGGTTCGACGAGCAAGGTGCCGGGATTGATGACCTCGACGACCTTGATCGGCTTGCCGGTAGGGAGGGCGTCGCCTTCCGTCAGGGCGTTGTATTCGCGCACGGCGCCCTGGATGGTGATCTGGACCTTGCCTTCACCGCCCCGTTCCGCCGGAATGGGGAGATAGACGGTGCCAGTGCAACCGACGGCGGACTTGTAAACGTTGATGTTGCCGGTCTGCTGCATCGAATACAACCATTTGAAGAGCCACATTACCAGGGCGACGAAGATGACGCCGACGATGATGGCGATCAACAGCAGCAGTCCCGTGGACTTGATGCTTCCGTTCAGCAAGACGGCGGTCCAGCCGAATCCGAGGAAGAAATTGACGAAGTTGCGGAAGGTGTAGAGGTTGACGCCGCCGCTTCCGACGGCGGCATCCATGTCCGCGATATCGACATCGGTGTCGAAACTGGCGTCGATATCGGTCGCGCCGTCAGTATCGGCCCCGACGAAGGTCAGGATGGTCTGGATGATGAAGATCAGGGAGGCGGCAAGCGTGATGCACCACATGACCTTCATGAAAGGAGTAAGGGTATTCCACAGATCGGTAAGCATGGTATCTTGTGTATTGGTTTTATGCAAATATAGAAAGAAATTATTGAAAAACAACAATTATTTCATTTTTCTTTGGGAAAATTATACGAGATTCATCGTAATTGACTATTTTTGCCGACAAAGAATGAATGGGGATGAATGTCGTCGAGATCAATATGTACAACTTCGGCTCTACAGGTACCATTATGCTGGGAGTCAGCGAGCGTTTGAAAGAAGAGGGGCACCAGGTCATGATCTGCTATCCTGCGACAAAGAGGAACCTGAAGAAGGAAGTAAAGGATTCATATTTAATGCGCACGCGCATAGAGCGGAATGTGGGGATGGACCTGTCGAGGTTGTTCGGTTGTGAAGATTTATTCTTTCGTTTGGCAACATGGCGCCTGGTCCGCAAGATGGACCGTTTCGGTGTCGATCTGGTGCATCTGCATAACCTCCATGGCTGGTATATCAGCATACCGGTCCTCTTCCGGTACCTACGCAAGAAAGGGATTCCCGTAGTCTGGACCCTGCACGATTGCTGGCCCTTTACGGGTCATTGCGCGCATTTCGAGCGGATAGGATGCCGGAAATGGATGGAGGACTGCAGGATATGTCCTTTGTACAAGGGATATCCGCAAAGCCGGGTGGATAATGCCCGGCGTCTACTTCGGGTCAAGCGTAAATACATTACCGGATTGCCGGGTTTGACGTTGGCTGCGCCTTCCGAGTGGCTTGCTTCCCTGGTTAAGAAATCTTATCTGAAAGACAGTCCCGTCGTCGTCGTATACAACGGAATCGACACGGAGTTGTTCCATCCGGTGGATTCTGGTTTTCGGAGCCGCTGGCATCTGGAGGGAAAGATTCTGATCCTCGGGGTTGCGATGCAATGGGGTATCAAGAAAGGGATCGATGTATTTGCCAGGCTTGCGGAAGATTTGGATGATCGTTTCGGGATCGTGCTGGTGGGAACCGATGACGAGGTGGACCGATCCTTGCCGGCGCGAATCATAACCATCCATCGTACGATGAACCAAGAGGAACTTGCCGCGATCTATACGACAGCGGACCTGTTTGTCAATCCGACTCGGGAGGAGGTCTTCGGGCTGGTCAATGTCGAAGCCCTCGCCTGCGGGACACCTGTTCTGACTTACGACTCCGGGGGCAGTCCCGAAACGATTGACCGGACCTGCGGCAGTGTCGTCGAAAGAGATGATTACGAAGCCCTGAAGGCTGAAATACTCCGGATAACGACGACCCGTCCCTTTTCTCCGGAGGCTTGCAGGGCCAGGGCCCTGCAGCTGTCCGCCACCAACATGCAGGACTCTTATGTCCGCCTGTTCACTTCTTTAGTCCCTTGACGCGGACTTTGCAAAGATGCAGGAAGTGGTGGGCGTGGAAATAGAGGTAATAGGCGGTGAAGATCATGAAGGGGATTGGCCCCAGCTTCCAGGCATAGCGGAACCGCTCATGCCGGAAAACATAGTCCGTGACTTGACTGCTTAATCCGCCCGTGCTGAAGAAACTGATGACCTGATCCAGGTAACGGAAGCGGATTTTCCGAGAAAAGAGCGTAATATTGTAAACCCTGTCGGCGGCTACGGGATAACGGGTGTCATACTCCAGGCTGCGATAAGAGGACCTGGGATAGAAAACCGCCTGATGGGAAATCAGCTTGCACATGACGGTAAGACGGGATACCCTGCCGAATTGTCGGTTGCCTTCCGAGCCGTAATATACGTCTCCGTAATACACTGCATCGGGATCCTTCAGATGCGGGACTACTTCTGCCAGTGTGGTATCCGTAAGCAGGTAATCATCCGCACCCAGAAAGAGAAGCCAGTCCCCTTGGGCGAGTTTCAGTGCTTTGTTCATTGCATCATAGACCCCTTTATCCGGCTCGCTGACAAGCCGGATGCGGTCCCGGTAGCGTTGCAGGATGTCCAGGGTTCCGTCCGTACTCGCGCCGTCGATGATGAGATACTCGACATGGGGGTAAGTCTGGTTGAGAACGGAGAGAACCGCCCTTTCCAACGTGGCTTCCACATTGCGGCAGACTGTGGCGATCGTAATGGACGGACTCATCTTGAGACAAGGTCGGACGTGACGTGCAGCATACGTTTGATGAAACCCCGCAGGCCGCTTTCCGTTGCATACAGCAAGGCGCCGAGGCAGATGCTGCTGGCGGCGAATATAATGAAGGCGCAGATCAGGAACGAAACGAAGGAATGGGCGGGATCAACCGGAATGGCCGGTATGAGCAACGCGATCAGAAGGTAGCAGACGGCGAAGACGGCCAGATGCTTCAAATAGAGGCCGACATAGATGAGTACGGGTTTCTGAAAGCCCCAATGGAAAAGGAAGTAAGGCTTCCAAATCAGTTTAATGAGCACCTGGCTGATGATGACACCGGTCAGGATGCCGTTCAGGCCGTAGAAATGCCCCAGCAGGATGGAGAAGCCCAGGTTGAGAATCGCTTCCACGATAGGGGACCAGATATCCTGGAACATCCCGTATGAAACCAGGAACCCTTCTACCGTCGGAGTGGATGAGGCGATGTAGAACAGGATGATGATGAGCAACAGCGTGCTGCGGTCCAGCAGGTAGCCCGGTCCGATCCAGAGCGTGATGAAGGGGTCTGCCAGGAACCAGGTGCAGATGCAGCAGACACCAATGATGAGGAAACGGGAGGAGAATAGCTCGCGGAATACCTTCGAAATCAGTTTCTTGTCACCTTCGGCAACCATATTTCCTACACTGGGTGTCATGCTGGAGAATACAGATGATAGCAGGGTAGAAAGATTGCTCGTTATAATCAGGTAGTTGCCGTATAGGGCGACGGTGGTCAGGGAAGCGAATGCATAGATGATAATGGGGCTGGTCTGATTGAGTACATAGCCGCCGATTTTGTGGAAAAACACCTGCTTCACCTTGGTGACGACAAGCGGGTATTTCTGCCTTAAACTGCCGGGATCTTCCACCTTTTCCTTGAGGAAGGGGTAGGTCTTGTAGATGGTCCGGTTGAGGGAGAGGGATGCCAGGATGGCAAAAGCGGCTTCCAGCCCGACCCACCAGACATAGGGGTGTGACAGGAATCGGACCGCAAGGGCCTGGGCAACCAACTTTAAGACCCAGATTGATTTGTAGCTAAGTTGGATCTTATAGTCATTCTGGTCGGCCGCCAAAAGGATATGCTTGTAGTTGACGAAATAGCTCAGCAGCGAGCTGAACAGAAGGACTGAATAGGAGGCATAGGCATACCAGAGGGGGAGATCCGTCTTGCTGAAGATCTTGGGGAAGAAACACATCAGTACGGCGCTCCCCGCGATGACGAACCACGCGATCCGTTTGTAAAGCCATCCCTGCAGGGCCACGATCTCACGGGCTGTGGCATGGTCTTTTTCGAACAGGGGCTTGTACAGGGTGGCGGAGATGGCTACACCGATGCCCAGTTCCGCCAGGTTGAGGAAACCGAGAAGGCTGGTTGCTGTCGTGTTGAGTCCCAGGATTTCCGTACCCAGGTAGTCCAGGAAAATCTTTCGGGAGAAGAAGCCCACCAGCAGGGTTACTACCTGGAGGGACAGCGCCACTGCGCTGTTCCTGAGGCTTTTCTTGGTTCTGGAATATGACGGAGCCTGACTCATCACATACAAATATAGCGACAATTCGCTTTAGTTTGGACATCCGTTATTATTTTAATAATTTTGTTCTCGGTATGGCCAAGGTTCTCATCATCGGTCCGAATTATTTCAATTTCCTGCCTGCAACGGAGTCCGCTTTCTCCCGGCTTGGATGGGAGGTGTCGGTGACGGCGTATGACAACCCGATCCATCCTTATACGACCTGGATGAAATGGAAGTATAAGCTGAGCCGACACCGCGACAGGATGCAGACCAAGAGCCGGGTGGCCTTTGCGGACACGGTTCTGGCCGATTTCCGTACTGTCCGACCGAACCTGGTGTTCATCCTGAACGGGGATATCCTGGATACGGAAACCCTGGATGCATTTCGCAGGGAAGGGGCACGGGTCGCCCTATGGCTGTTCGACAACAGGGAGCGGCTTCCGCGTGCTGCCGGCCAAGCCACGCATGTGGACCGTCTTTTCTGTTTTGAACGTGCAGATGCCGAATGGTTCCTGGACCGGGGCGTGGATGCGGTCTTTCTGCCGCAGGCCTGCGATACGGAGGTCTATCATCCTTTGCCGCTGCCCAAGGACATCGATATCCTTTTTGTCGGAAACCTGTGGAATTCTCCGCGGCGGAAGCAACTGATGCAGTCCGTGATCCGGGCATTCCCGGACAGGCGTATTATAGTATACGGCCTGTACCAGCCCTGGTACAAGGGCCTGGTCAAGTGGCTGACCCGTCCGTACAAATCGGTTTTCAAGAACCGGACCCTCCCTCCGGAAAAGGTCAATGAGTCCTACAACCGGGCCAGGGTGGTCGTCAATATCCATCAGGAACTGCAGAAGGACGGAGCCAATCCCCGGGTTTTTGAAATCTGCGGCAGCGGAGCCTATCAGGTCTGTGATGCCAATGACTATATCCGGTCCCTTTTCCATCCGGGCGATATCGGGCTTTATTCCAGCCGGGAAGAGTTGCTTTCCGCACTGTCATGGGCGCTGGAGAATGATACGGACGGTCTGGCTGCTTCAGCCAGGCAGACAGTCCTCTCCGACCATACGTTTGTGAGCAGGATCCGGACCGTGCTTTCTTCCATCTATGGGAAGGATTCACTATCTTTGCTGACCACAGAGGACTCATGATGACACATGCAATCATATTGGCGGGCGGCGTAGGCAGCCGGATGAAGTCCGACATCCCAAAACAGTACCTTCCGGTGAAGGGGCTGCCGCTGTTCATCTATTCATTCCGCAAGTTCGCTGCTTTCGATCCCGTTTCCACCATTGTTCTGGTTATCTCCGATGAATGGCTTCCTTTCGTGAAGGAGCATGTGGCCGAAGAACCTTGCAGGGCCCGTATCCTGTTCGCTCCTGCCGGTTCTTCCAGACAGCATTCTGTACGGAATGGCCTGGCTGCCTTGGAAGGGATTGCCGGGGAGGATGATCCGGTCTTTGTCCATGATTCCGTGCGTCCCCTGTTCCCCCTCACCAACCTTACGGACGGGCTGTCCGCCCTGGATAAGTATGATGTCGCACTGCCGGTCATTTCCGTCAAGGACGCCACCTACCAGAGCTGCGATGGAAAGACCCTCTCCACGATTCTGCCCCGCACTCAACTGTACTCTGGCCAGTCTCCCGAATGTCTGCGATATGGCCCCTTTGTCCGTGCCCACGAACTGTTTTCGGATGAGGAGCTGGCTGTTATCAGGGGTTGCTCGGAGTTGGCATACCGGGCCGGCCTCCGGGTGAAACTCATTCCGGGTATCGAGCAGAATTTCAAGATAACGACCCAAGAAGATCTGCAGGCATTTGCCCTGTTGGTATAGAAGATGGAAGATTTCTCAAAATACAACGGCGAGGGTACGCCCTTGCGCAAGGCGCAGTTAAAGATACTGGAAGTCCTGCTGGAGTTTGACCGGGTCTGTAAAAAGAACGGTTTGATTTACTGGATTGACTTTGGGTCTTTGTTGGGTGCCGTCCGTCACGGGGGCTTCATTCCCTGGGACGATGACATAGACTTGTCGATGCCACCGGAGGATTACCGGCGTTTCAAGGAAATTGCACCGTCGGAGTTGGGGGACGATTTCATCCTGCAGACCGAGGTGACGGAGCCGGCTTCGCAGCAAGGAGACGGCATGTTCAAAGTCCGGATGAAGAATACCCTTTATCTGATGGGCCATGACGATTTTTCGCTTCCGTACAGCAAAGGCATTTTCATCGATATTTTCGAGAGTGTCCCTACTCCCGCCATCAACAAGAAAGTCTTCGCTTTCTTGGTCAAGCGCATCCGGAAGGCCCACGGTTTCATGCATTATAATAAGCGGCTGAATTTTGGCAACATCATCCGCTGGTTCGTGTTCCCTGTCTCATTCTTCCTTTTCCATACGGTTATCTGGCGTACCATCTGTCTGTTCAGCCGGAAGGATTGTGAATTCACGCCCATGACAAGGGTCTTGTACGGCTATCCGTCGCCCCGCACGGCCATTTATCCGTTGAAGGAAATTGAGTTCGAAGGCCACATGTTCCCTTGTCCGAACGATCCGGACCGCAGGCTCCGGGATATGTGGGGCGATTATATGCAGCTCCCTCCTCCTGACAAGCGGAAAATCCATGCTTGTTTCATCAGTACGGATATTTCCCATGATTTCCAAGGATCCAACCTATAAAGAACGTCTTTCCCATGCCCAAAGTTTCCGTTATCATACCTGTTTTCAACGCGCGGGATTATATCATCCCCTGCGTGGAGTCGCTGACCAACCAGAGCCTGGAAGACATTGAGTTGATCTTCGTGGATGACCATGGCTCGGACGACAGTATGGATGCCGTCCGCAACTATGCAGAAGGCTATGGCGGCAAGAAGCGTTTCCGTTTCCTGGAGACCAGTGTCAATGCCGGTCCCGGCGTGGCCCGTAACGTAGGCATCGACGCCGCGGAAGGGGAGTATGTCGCCTTCGTGGACAGTGACGACTGGGTGGAGAATGATTTCTGTGAAGCGCTGTACAAGGTCGCCTCCCGGAAAAATGCCGACCTTGCATTCTGCAACCTGCGCCAGGATAACCTGCGCAGTGGTTCTTCCGTGGACCTGTACAATCCCAAAGTGAGTTCCGGCGACTTCAATGAAAAGAAACACAAGCTTTTCCTGACGCAGTTCGTCTCCTATTTCACATCCTTCCTGTACAGGCGGGAGTTCTTGGCTAAGAATGCCTTGCGTTTCCCTGATACGCGGAGCAGTGAAGACAGCAGTTTTCTCGCTTCCTGCATCCTTGCCGCGGAGCGGATCGCCAGCGTGGAGAAGTCACTCTATCATTATGTGCAGCGCAGCCGGTCGCTGTCCACCAAGGTGGATCCGACCAAGTATCAGCAGAAGCTGGGGGCTTTCGACGCCTTCCTCGGCTATGCCAGGCGCCACGACCTTTATGAGAAGTACAAGGAAGAAATCGATTTCCTGTACATCAAGAAAGCATTCCTGATGGCCGCCCAGACCTATGTGGCCAATGAGCTGAAGCCTGATCCGAAAGTCCTGCAGGATGAGTTGTACGCGACTCTGGTCAAAAACGTTCCTGACTACGCCTCCAACCGCTACCTCAAAAAGAACCTGAAAGCGCGGACGATGACGAAATGGATTGCCCGCCATCCCCGGCTCGCCCTCTGGGCCCTGATACGCCGGGCGCGAAAAAACGCTCCTGAAGTATAGCCGGTATCCAGATGGGTCAAGGGAAGAGAGACATAGGACTGGATATCATCCGTTGCGTCGCCATCCTGCTGGTCATCCTGCAGCACAGCTGGTCCGGATTGGACCTGGATGTGCAGTCGGGTGCCTTCAGCTATTGGTTCTACTCCGCGCTTTGCATCGGGGTCCCGCTTTTCGTCATGCTGTCCGGTTCGCTCAATCTGGGCAAGGCCGAAGAGACGGGTAGCTTCTTGAAAAGGCGCTTCCGCCGCATCCTTCTTCCATTTTTCCTTTGGGCGACGGTCGTTTTTGTCATTTCGGCTTTCGTCGGCAAGTATCCCGAAGTCCGGTCCTTCCGGTCCGGCGTCTCCGCCTTCTTCACCGGTCTGCTGGAGGGCGGGATCAATCAGGCCTATTGGTATGTTTACATGCTGGCGGGCCTATACCTGCTCACTCCCGTCTTGCAACGGGCTTTCCGTCCTGAGGATCCGGACAGCCGGAGACTGCTGGGGTATTGCCTGGCGGTCTGGGCGGTGGTGCAACTGCTGAAAGACCTCTATCCGGCCTTCCTTCCCGTCAAGTACTACGCTTTCTCAGCAGATCTGTTCCTGGGGTATTATCTTGCCGGAGCGTATGTCCGTCGTTATCTGACGGACCGTGAACTCCGGAGGCGCTATGGTTCCGTCGGCTTCCTTGCCGGCGCGGCCTTGACCATGCTGCTCCATGCCTGGGGACATCCGGTCCGTCTCGTAGAGATGACGGAGGTCGTGTGCCTGTTCATGTGGCTGTCTTCGCTGGAGATTCCGGAAGGGAGGTTGCTGCGCGAGACCACATCCCTCAGCCGCTACAGTTATACGGTTTATCTGACGCATGTAGTGCCGGTCGGGGCCCTCTGCACGGTTTTCCATGCTCCGGCCGCCCTGGCTCCCGCAGCGGTCTGTCTCATCGTGGCAGTCGTCGAATTCATTTTCTGCCGGCTCCTGGATGCCTGGGACCGGCGGCCGAAAGATTGGATCGGATTCTAGGGCTTATTTCCTTTTAAACAGACGGTCCAGTTTCCAAAGAACGGAACTGTCGCGCCGTGATTTCCAGAGCGTCTTTTTGTAGATGGCCTCCGCGATGCCCCTCAGGCTGTGTCGGTATGCTTTCTCCCGCATCCGGGCTTGCTTCCGGTAGCGGGCGCCCCAATAGTCACGGCTGAACCGGCGCGCCCGTGCGGGATCCTGGGACAGGATGGCCTCCAGGAAAGCCGTCAACTGTTGCAAGAGCTGCTCCGGCATCCCGGGATCGGCCAGGGCGGGGGCGTGGAGCATCGCCAGCTGGCGCTCCGGATCGGCATCGATGGCACAGACGGCCTCGACGACCTCATCCCAACTGCCATAGTCATGACAATTGACAAAGGATTCCGGATTGAAAGTCTCCGCAATCAGCGGATCTCCCCAATAGATCGGGATGTTGCCGGCTCCGAAGGCCTGGACGATCTTTTCCGTCGTATACCCCGGGTGCGAACAGTTCTCAAAGGCAATCGAGAAACGGAATCCTTTCAGAAATTCCAACTTGTCCGCGACAGGACCTCCCACATTGTTGCGGAAACGCCCGCCGGACGCCACGCGCTTGTATGTGGACAGACGGTCGAAAAACTGGTTCCTTTCGGGGGATGAATTATTGTTGGAACAGACAAAGGCGCAGAAACCGTCGCGCCCGGCCAGCCATTCCGCATCCGGAACCTGGTGCTTTCCTTCCATCCTTCCGACGTCGGCCGTATAAAGGAGCCAGTTCGGCAGCCTCAGATAGCGGTCTCCGAACTCCATCCGCTCGAAGCCCAGGGCGTAGTCACAGAGATTGAAGTCCGGCGCCTGGTTCTCGCCGGTATAAAAGATCTTGATACAGTCGTAATCCAGATGGTCGTTGCCGAAAACCGAGAAGAACAGATAATCCGGTTCGTCGCTCAGCACCACCTCTCCCAGCCGGGCCAGGATGCGGGTGAAGAAATTATCCGCCGGGTCAAACCCGTCCCAGAAATCTGTGAATGCGACCTTGATCTTGCGGGGCTCCATCTCAAGCTTTCTTGAAGCGTTTCACCAGCGCCGCTGCGATGATGCCGAAAGTGATCAGGTACATCAGGATGCAGAAGATGATGGCAATCGTGTCGCCTTTCCGCACGCTGTCCGGATCGAAAACGAAATGGATCTTGTGCTGACCGGCGGGCACGTTCATGGCGCGCAGGAGATAATTCACCCGGAAATGGTCTGCCGGCGAACCGTCGATGGAGGCCTTCCAGCCATGGGGATAATAGATTTCCGAGAAAACGACGACGCCGGGTTCGGAGCTTGAAACCTCGTAATCCAGGGTCTCCGGCGTATGGGCTGTGAGTCGGATGTCCGCCTTGTCCGGGATACCGGGCTCGAGGCTGGAAGCCATCGGGACGAACTCCTTGTCAATCACCGCCTCTGTCTCCAGGGAAATGGTCATCAGCGAGTCGATTTCGGCATTGGCGCCATCCACCGGAATGAGTTTCTCGACGAACCAGGCATTGCCCAAGGCATAGGGATTCAGGCGAATCAGAGGTTGTCCTCCTTCGTCCGGCGTGATGATGTATTTCCCATTGAGCATTCCGATGACCGGCAGGTGCATCTGGGTGAGATGCCGGTCGATCAGATCCTGATACCGGCGCAGTTTGGCGGCGCTGTAGCCGCCGATAGATTTGAGCCGGTACGAGGTGCGGGATTCACTGAACGTATTGTCGGCACAGTTCATGACCCGGAAGTACTCGGGATCCTTCAGGAGTCGTTCCTCGAAAGGCAGCATCTCAAAGATGCTCCGGTTTTCTTTCTTGGCCACGAAATTGTTGTCGTTGAAATAGCGCCGGTCCACAGGCCACATGTCCAGGACGACCAATACACCGAGTGCGGCGATCATCCAGCCGGTCTTCAGCTTGTCTCTGCAGAACAGATAGAGGACCAGGGCGGATGCGGCGATGAACAGGAAGGATCGGAAAGAGTCGCTCCGGAACAGTTTGATCCGTTCATCGATCAATGCGTCATAGGCCCATCCGGGCATCTGCTGCGTCAGCATCGCATCGTAGCCGGATGTGAAGGAGAAGATTGCCGGGCCGAGCAGGGCGAAGAAGAGGCAGAGCCCTCCGGTAATGCCGCCGGCAATCAGGATACTCTTCGTCGCCTTCTCTTTCGGCACGCTGCCGTCCATCAGCGCCTTGACGGCAAGGAAGCCCAGCAGAGGCATCGCGATCTCCGCGACGATCAGGATGGATGAGACAGCGCGGAACTTGTTGTAGAGCGGGAAATACTTGAAGAAGAACTCCGTCAGCCACATGCAGTTATGTCCGAGCGCCAGGGCGGAAGAGAAGAGAGTGGCGGCCAGCAGGGCCCATTTGTAGGATCCCGGCACGATCAGCAATCCCAGCAGGAAGAGGAAGCAGACGATGGCTCCCATATAGACGTTGCCGGCGGTGAACGGCTGATCACCCCAGTAGAGCGGGGCCATGTTGCAGAAGGAGGTGGCGCTGCGCTTTTCCACTCCGTGGGAAATGAGGGTCTTATAGAGATCCGAATCTTTTTTCAGGCAGTAGGTGGAAGAACCTCCCATGAATCCCGGGATGAGGAACGAGAAGGATTCGTCGATACCGTAACTCCACTGGGTCGCATATTCGATATCCAGGCCGTTGGCCGAACTTTCCTGTCCCTCTTCCACCAGGTCGCTGTGTCCGCCGCGCATCGTTTCCGCGGCGTATTCCGCATTGGCGAACACGTTGGAACTGTTGGTCCCGATGCCGATGCCGACGGCACAGACGAAAAGGGCGGTCGCAATGAGGAAGTCCCGGATCCGTTTCTCCTTCAGGTGCGTGGCCAGTTCCGCCAGCCACAGCAGGCCGATCAGCATGAAGATATAATAGGCCATCTGCGGGTGGGCGCTGAATCCGACGGCGGTGAAGATCATCGTCAGGATCACGCCGATCCCGTATTTCTTCCGGTAGATGAGGTAGAAACCCGCCAGCACCACGCTCATCAGGGCGATGGTGGAGGTTTTGGAGTTATGGGCTGCCGCGATGATCACGATGAAGTAGGACGACAGCGTAAGGGCGAACGAGCCCACGATGGCGAGCCACTTGTTGATGTCGAACGACAGCATCAGGATGAAGAAGCAGAAGAAATAAATGATGAAGATCCAAGGCGTGTGCCAGTGACCCCGCTGAAGGATGCTCTTCAAAGGAGCGAGGAACTTGGAGGACTTGTACTGCCCGCCGCCGATCTGGTAGTTCGGCATGCCGCTGAACATCGCGCTGTTCCACCAGCTGTGCCGGCCGGTCTGCTGGGTATATTCCACGGATTCCTGGACGGCGGCCTGGGCCAGCTGGCTGTCAGCGGCAAAGATGACCTTACCCTGCGTCACGGGGAAGCAATAAATGACAGTTGCGGCGATGAATAAGACGGCGGCGACCAGGAAGGCGCCATATTTCTTGAAAAATGCTCCGAAATCCATACAGGTATATGCTTGACTCGCTAAGTTAGTGCTTTTTTTCGTAACTTTGTCAGACATGAATGATAAAAGGACCATACTAGTCACGGGGGCGGCCGGTTTCATCGGCGCCAATCTCGTGAAACGCCTCTTGCAAGGGGATTCTTTCGATTGTGTCGTCGGCGTCGATTCGCTCAACGATTATTACGATGTCCGGATCAAGGAATACCGCCTGTCCAGCCTCGCTGGGGAAGCGGCCCTCCGGCCGGAGAAGGAATGGGTTTTCGTCAAGGGCAACATCGCCGACAAGGCGCTGGTTTCCAGTCTGTTTGCCCAGTACCGCCCTGCCGTGGTGGTCAACCTGGCCGCTCAGGCGGGCGTCCGCTACAGCATCACCAATCCCGACGCCTACATCGAAAGCAACCTCGTGGGCTTTTTCAATATCCTGGAAGCCTGCCGGCACTCTTACGACGGAGGCGCGCCCGGGGTGGAGCATCTGGTCTATGCTTCCAGTTCATCCGTGTACGGTGCCAATCCCAAGGTGCCGTATTCGACGGAAGATAAGGTGGACAATCCGATCAGCCTCTATGCCGCGACCAAAAAGAGCAACGAGTTGATGGCGCATGCCTATTCCAAGCTATACGACATCCCGTCGACAGGGCTCCGCTTCTTCACCGTCTATGGTCCCGCCGGACGTCCGGACATGGCCTATTTCAGCTTTACGGACAAGTTGCGGGCGGGGGAGAAGATCCGCATTTTCAACTATGGCAATTGCCTGCGTGATTTCACCTACGTGGATGATATCGTGGAAGGCGTCGTGCGCATCATCGCCCGGCCGCCGGAGCGCCGCAAGGGTGAGGACGGCCTGCCCGTGCCGCCTTATGCCGTTTATAACATCGGCAACAGTCATCCGGAGAACCTGCTGGAGTTCGTGGATATCTTGCAGCAGGAACTGATCGCGGCGGGCGTCCTGCCGGCCGACTATGATTTCGATGCGCACAAGGAGTTGGTGCCGATGCAGGCCGGCGATGTGCCGGTGACCTATGCCGACACCTCCGCCCTGGAGCGGGATTTCGGGTTCAAGCCGTCGACGCCTCTGCGTGAGGGCCTCCGTGCATTTGCCCGCTGGTACAAGGAGTTTTATCTGTAGCGTCATGAAGTGTCTTTTCCTCGCTGCGGGCTATGCCACGCGCCTGTATCCCCTGACTGAGAATTTCCCCAAGCCGTTGCTGGATGTGGCGGGTCGGTCGATCCTGGACCGTTTGATCGATGACCTGGATACGACGGGTCTGATCGACGCTTATGCGGTCGTAACCAACCATAAGTTTGCCGGGCATTTCAGGGTTTGGGCGGAAAAGTACGGTGACAGGATGCAGGTGGTGGACGACGGCACATCGACCAACGAGACCCGGCTCGGCGCTGTGCGGGACATCCGTTTTGCCATCGGGGCTCTGGGCTGGGAAGATGACTGCCTGGTTCTGGCCGGGGACAACCTGCTGTCTTTCAGCCTGGCGTCTTTCCTGGATTATGCTGCGGCGAAGGGAACTTCCTGCATCATGCGCTACCATGAACCGTCTGTGCGGCGGCTCCGCAAGTCGGGCGTCGTGAAGATCGACCGTTCCGGCCGTGTCCTTTCGATGGAAGAGAAACCCCAGGCTCCGCAGTCTCACTGGTGCTGCCCGCCTTTTTATTTCTACAAAAAGGCTGACCTTGCCCGCTTGGATGATGCTTTGAAGGCGGGATGCGGCGTCGATGCGCCCGGCAGCCTGGCCGCCTGGATCGCTTCCGTCGCTCCGGTTTACGCCATGAAGATGCCCGGTCCCCGCTACGACATCGGCACCCTCGACAGTTACCGCGCCGTCTGCGGGATCTTCGAGGCGAAATAGCGGTCGGCAAAATCCAGCATCCGCGCCCAATCCCAGGCGGTGAGGGCGTGGGGACCCTGGCGCAGGTGGTAACCGACAAGACCTCCCTGTTGCGGCTGCCAGACCGGCGGCATCTCATCGGAACTAAGCGGGCGGCCATCGCCGGAGCGCAATCCCGGAAGTCCCAGGAATTCATAGACTTTGGACGCCTCCGCCGTGGACAGGAATTCCCCTTTGGGGTCGGACCAACGGTCCTCGGACCCGCTGGTAAGATACACCGGACGCGGCGCCATGAGGGCAATCAGTTCATGCTGGTCGAAAGGCAGTAAATCCTCCCGTCCGGCGTATTTGGCGAAATTCCCGCAGTACCAGTAGTGGTAGTGGCGTATCATCGTTTTCAGGCTTTCGCCGAAGGCACGGCGCGAAAGAGCGGCCCCGCAGCAACCGGAATTGTTGGGAAACGCCATGGCAAAGCGTCCGTCCGTCACGGCGGCCCACAAGGCGGTCTTGCCGAGACGCGAGTGTCCGGCCGTAATGACACGCTTCGCATCTACCGCCGGATCGGTCTCAAGGTAGTCCAGCACACGGCTGTAACCCCAGGCCCAGGCAGCGATGGCCCCCCACTGGTCCGGGTCGGGACAGGTCTGTCCCTCCCGGTAGAACAGCGGATGCACCCCGTTGGTGAAGCCGTCGTCCCATTCCGGATCCAGGTCGCCCTTGAAGAAGGTAGCCAGCCCGTACCCGCGGCTGAGCAAGAGCCCGACGGGCC
>CAMJHJ010000030.1 GCA_946405485.1 uncultured Bacteroidales bacterium
TGAAGATGAAAGTGAATACGTTGTGGGCCTGCGGGTTGATGATCATCGTCACGAGGCGGGTGCCGCCCAGGACGAGACCTGCGATGAGGGTCCACATACCGGCCTTGGGAGAGGTCTTCTTCCAGCAGATACCGAGGAGGAACACGGCTGCGATGGCCGGAGCGAGGAGGCTCTGGACGCTCTGGATGTAGTTGTACAGGCTCTTGCCCATCCTCTGGATGACGAAGATCCACAGGACGCCGAGCACGACGACCACGACGGTGGCGATACGGCCGATGAGGACAAGTTTCTTCTCTTCAGTATCGGGGTGCTTGCGCTTGTAGATGTCGATGGTGTAGAGCATGGCCGAGGAGTTGTACAGGGAGGCCAGGGAGCTCATGAGTGCAGCGAGGATACCGCAGATCACGACACCCTTGAGACCGACAGGCAGCAGGGTGTTGACCAGCATCGGGAATGCGATGTCGGGGTTGGCGACGGTGCCGTCGGCCTGGAGGCCGAGGGCGGCTGCGAGGGTCTGTCCGATCTGGGAGTCAGGGGTCTTGGTGAGGGCGTAGGCGATCATGCCGGGGATGAGGAACAGGAACACCGGGAGGAGCTTGAGGTATGCTCCGAAGATGGTACCGCGGCGGGATTCCTTCTGGTTCTTGCCGGAGAGGACGCGCTGTACGATGAACTGGTCGGTGCACCAGTACCAGAAGCCGATGATGGCCGAGCCGAAGAGGGCGCCGTACCAAGGGAATTCAGTGTCCTTGCCGCTGCGCATCAGGTCGGTCATGGTATCTCCATATTGGTTGACCGGCTGGGCGTTGCAGATGTCCATCATGGCGTTCCATCCGCCGAGTTCCCTGAGGCCGAGCCACAGTATCACGAGCGAGCCGAGGAGCAGGATGGGCGTCTGCAGGACCGAGGTCTTGAGCACCGACTCCATGCCGCCGATGACGGTGTAGATGGCGGTGATGATCACCAGGGCGAGGGCCGCGACCCAGAAGTTGATGCCCAGGAGGGTGTTCAGCGCGAGGCCGCCGGCGAGGACGGTCACGGACACCTTGGTGAGGACGTAGCTGGCGAGGGACAGCCAGGTGAGGATGCCGCGGCTCTCCTTGTTGTAGCGCTTCTCGAGGAATTCAGGCATGGTGTAGACCATACTGCGCTCGTAGAAGGGGACGAAGACCCAGCCGAGGATGAGGATCATCCAGCCCTGGATCTCCCAGTGGGCCTGGGCCATGCCGGCGGATGCGCCGGTACCCGCGAGGCCGATGAGGTGCTCCGAGCCGATGTTGGATGCGAAGATGGAGGCGCCGATGGCGATCCATGTGGCCGAGCGGCCGCTGAGGAAGTAGTCACCGGAGGTCTCTTTCTTCTTGCGGGAGACGTCCCAGCAGATCCAGACCATCGCCAGGAAGAAGATTCCGATGACGATCCAGTCCCAGGACGCGAGGGCGATGCGGTTCAGGTCCGCAGCCTGTAAGGGGATGAGATTCAGCATTTCTATCTAGGTTTTAGTTGTTTACGGAGAAAGCGAACACGCAGTGGCTGGTGTATTTCTCGCCGGGGCGCAGGACCACGGACGGCCAGTCGGGGTTGTGCGGCGTGTCGGGATAGTGCTGGCTCTCGAGGCAGATGCCGGCGCGCTGGTTGTAAACGATGCCGTTCTTGCCGGTGACGGAGCCGTCGAGGAAGTTGCCGGAGTACACCTGGATGCCGGGCTCGTCGGTATAGACCTCAAGCTGGATGCCGGTGGAGGGGCTCTGAAGGATGATGGCCGGGTCGGTGATGTCGCCCATGGTGTCGAGGATCCAGTTGTGGTCGTAGCCGTTTCCGAGGGCGATCTGCTCGAAGTCGCGCTTGTCTATGTCGTCACCTATCCTCTTGGCGGTGGTGAAGTCCATCGGGGTGTCAAGCAGGGAGACGATCTCACCGGTGGGGATGAGGCCGGGACCCACCGCCGTGGTGGTGGAGGACTTGATGTACATGATGTCGTCCAGCACGTTGTGCGTGGGGTCGCCGTCGAGGTTGAAGTAGGAGTGGTTGGTCATGTTGATGACCGTCGGCTTGTCGGTGGTGGCCTCATACCAGATGTCGATGGCATTCTGGTCGGTGAGGGTGTAGGTCACATAGGCCTTGACATGGCCGGGGAAGCCGTTGTCGCCGTCGGGCGAGTCGCGGAGGATCTTCAGGTGGTTGGCATCCGCCTCTACGACCTCATAGACCTGATACTGCCAGCCGGTGGGGCCGCCGTGGAGGGTGTTCTCGCCGTCGTTCTTCGGGAGGACGAAGGTCTCGCCGTCAATCTCGAAACTGCCGCCCGCGATGCGGTTGGCGTAGCGGCCGATGGCGGCGCCGAAGTCGGTGGAGTTGTTCTCGGGGAAATAGTCGGAGACCTTGTCGAAGCCGAGGACGACGTCCTTGAAGCTGCCGTCCTTCGCAGGGGCCATGATGGAGACGATGCGGCCGCCGAAGTTGGTGATGCAGACCTCCATGCCGTTGGCATTGGTGAGGGTGTAGAGGGCGGTGGGCTGTCCGTTGTACTCGGATACGAAATTCTGGGGATCGAGGCCGGACTTGGTGAGGCCGCTCTCCTTCTGGGCGCAGCTGACGGCGAGGACTGCCATCGCGGCTGCAATTACGATTCTGATGTGTTTCATATCGAACTGGTTATTTGATTTCGATTGCGATGATGGACATGGCAGGGACCTTGAGCTCGATGCCGTCATTGGTCACCTTGAAATCCTTGAAAGCCTCGGGAGCGACCTTGGCCTTCTTGCCGAACTCGTTGCAGTCGGTGATCTTCTTCGAGGTGAGGATGCGGGCGGAGACGTCACGCTTCCTGACTTTTCCGAGGTCGTCCCAGGTCAGGAGGACTTCCTGGTCATTCTTGAGGTCGATGTTGGTGATGTCGACGTTGACGACGTCACCCTTGCGGGAAGCGGTGGCGCTGAGCGACGGGACGGGGCCCTTGTCGCTGTTGGCAATCTCGGAGGTGCTGTAGTCGAGAGGGATGAACTCCGCATCCTGGTGGACCTTGTACATCTCGAAGACGTGGTAGGTCGGGGTGAGGACCATCTGGTCGTCGCGGGTGAGGATCATCGACTGGAGGACGTTGACCACCTGGGCGATGTTGGCCATCTTGATGCGGCGGGTGTACTTGTGGAAGATGTCAAGCGACACGGCGGCGACGATGGCGTCGCGCATGGTGTTCTGCTGGAAGAGATGTCCGGGGTCGGTGCCGGGCTCGACGTCCCACCAGGTGCCCCATTCGTCCACGAGGAGGTCCACCTTGTTGTCGGGATCGTACTTGTCCATGATGGCGATGTGCTTCTGGATGCAGGGCTCGATGGCCACCGCACGGCCGAGGGCGCGGTAGTACTCCTGGTCGGTGAAGTTGGTCGCGGAGCCCTTGCTCCCGGTCCATGTCATGCAGGTGTAGTAGTGCACGGCGATGGCGTCCATCGCGGTGCCGATGTTCTGCATGCAGACCTCCGTCCAGTTGTAATCGGTGTCGGAAGCGCCGCTGGCGATCTTGTAGAGGACGTTGCCGTTGTAGTCGCGGGTGTAGGTGGTGTAGCGGCGGAAGAGGTTGGAGTAGTACTCCGGCGTCATGTTGCCGCCGCAGCCCCAGGCCTCGTTGCCGATGCCGAGGAACTTGACCTTCCAGGGCTCGTCGCGGCCGTTGCTGCGGCGCAGCTCGGCCACGGTGCTATGGCTGGCGGAAGTCATGTACTCCACCCATTTGGCCATCTCCTCGGGGGTGCCGCTGCCGACGTTGCCGCTGATATACGGCTCGCAGCCGAGCAGTTCGCAGAGGTTCAGGAACTCATGCGTGCCGAAACTGTTGTCCTCCAGGGTGCCTCCCCAGTTGTTGTTGCTGATCTTGGCGCGGTCCTTGACCGGGCCGATGCCGTCCATCCAGTGATAGTCGTCGGCGAAACAGCCGCCCGGCCATCGCATGACGGGGACCTGGAGCTCCTTGAGGGCGTTGAATACGTCGAGGCGGTAGCCGTCCTTGTTGGGGATGGGGGAGTCCTTGCCCACCCAGAGTCCGCCGTAGATGCAACTGCCGAGATGTTCGGAGAACTGGCCGTAGATTTCCTTCGGAATGATCTGCCCGTCCGCTTCGCTGTCCTTGATGCGGACAGTGGTCTGTGCCTGGAGGCTGAAGCCGGCGGTGATGGCGAGTGCCAGCGCGGTGATGATTGTGTGGAATTTCATATCGTTGGTTTTAGTTTTCCATATAATGGTGGCTATACAAAGATAGGACAAAATCCCTTTTCTCCATAGGAGAAAGAAGCGCCGCGGCCGATAGTGCACGATTGTGAACCAAAAATGAAAGAAAATGCACCCCGGGGCCCGGGGTGCACTGAAGACTGGATTTGGCGGAGAACCGCCCTTGAATCAAAATCAATCTTTTTTGAACCAAACGTTCATTTCGCCGCGGCCGCGGTGGGCCCAGGCGTAATAGGGGATGAGGGTGAGGGGACCGTCGGGCGTGTCGGTGACCAGTTCGGTGATTCCGTAGAGCATGCCGGGCTTGCGCTCGACGCTGAACTCCGGCCCTACGGGGATGCGGGCCTCGCGGACGGAGAAGACGTTGTCGGGCCATTCGGCGCAATAGACGATGGGGCCGCGCTCGACGGCGAGGCGTCCGAGGTCGTCCGCGACCCGGGCGTCAGCCTCGACGGTGCGCGGCTCCATGTCGAAGCGGACCGCCACTTCATCGCCCTGCTTCCACTCGCGATCGATGGTGAAATAACCGTCGGCAGTGAGGGTCCCTTCAGCTTCGGCGCCGTTGATTTTTACGCTGTAACTCAGTTCTTTACCGTCGGTGTAATGATACAGGCCGCCGGGCATGACCTCGCCTCGGACCCATCCGGGAATCCGGAGCTTCAGGGCGAAGGGCTTGCGGTGCGCGTTACGCTCCACCTTGAGGAGGATGTCACCGTTCCACGGATATTCCGTTACCTGGCTCAGGGAAACGTCCTTGCCTTCGACCTCCACGTCCATCGAGTTGGACATGTAGAGATTGACGTACAGGTTGTCGTCCTTCACGGCATAGACATATCCGGGGACGGACGGGATGAAGCGGCAGATGTTGGACGGGCAGCACGCGCAGCCGAACCACGGCTCGCGTTCGTGGCTGCCGTCCGATTCGAGAGGGTTGGGGTAGAAGAAGGCTCCTCCGTCGAGGGACACTCCGTCGATGAGGGCGTTGTAGAGGCTGCGCTCCAGGACGTCATAATACTTGGATTCTCCGTGAAGGAGGAACATGCGGTAGTTGGTGTAGACGTTGCCTATGGCGGCGCAGGTCTCGCAGTAGGCGCTGAGGTTGGGCAGCTGGTAGTTCTCTCCGAAGGCTTCGCCCCCGTGCAGCGAACCCACGCCTCCGGTGATGTAGGTCTTCTTCGAGACCATGTTGTCCCAGATGCGGTCGATCGCATCGATGTACGACTGCTCGCCGGTCAGGGCGGCAACATCGGCCACTCCTGAGTAGAAATACTCAGCCCTGACGGCATGCCCGACTGCCTCGTCCTGCTCCAGGACCGGCTTGTGGGACTGGCGGTAAGGGTTGCTGCCCTTCTCCCCGCGGCCCCTCATTTCGATGAAGAACTTGGCTTCGTCCAAATACTTGCGGTCGCCTGTGACCGTGAAGAGCTTCGCCAGGGCCATCTCCGCGATCTGGTGTCCTGGTACTTTCACCTGCTGTCCTTCCCCGGGGCCGATCTCACGGCAGACGCAGTCGGCGTACTTGATGGCTATGTCGAGGAAATTGCGCTTGCCGGTAGCCTGGTAATGGGCTATGGCTCCCTCGATCATGTGGCCGAGATTGTAAAGCTCGTGGCTGTCCTCGATCTGGGCCCATCTTTCGGCGCCGCTCCAGGCGTGGGGATGCTCGGGATTGCGTGTGCGGGCGGTGTAGAGGTAGCCGTCGGGCTCCTGCGCCGCCGCGACGATGACCAGGACGCTGTCGATATAGGCTTCGAGTTTTGGGTCGGGATAAGTCTGCAGGATATAACTGGCGCCTTCGATGGTCTTGTAGACGTCCGTGTCGTCGAAGGGGAATCCCACCACACGGAATCCCAGGTTGTGGTCGGCGTCCATCTGCTGCCTGGCTTCGACGAAATTCTGGTAGCGGCCTGTCTCCTCGCATTTGCTGAAGGCGAGCGGGATGGTGACTTCGCGGGAGGCTTCGAGCCTTTGTCCCCAGAAATCGTCCGTGACCTTGACGGAGGTGAAGGGGACGGGAGTGATAGGATAGCCTTCGGGGGCTTTCTTCGTACAGGCGGCGAGGGAAAGCGTAACCACCGTCGCGAAAATGATATAATGTTTCATAATCTTAAGAAATAAGTATCAAAAGTGATGGAAACCGATGAAGTCGCGATCGGTTCCCTCCCAATGCAGGCCGGGGGTGGCAAGGATTTCTCCGATGACGGTGTGCTGGACGGGGACCTCCGTACCCGGCCGGCAGGTGAACAGGAGCTCGTAGTCCTCACCGCCGTCCAGGGCCAGTTCCACCGGGTCCCAGCCGCGGCGCGCGCAGACGGTCCGGAGCTCCGCTGAAAGCGGCAGGCTCCGGACGTCGACGCGCGCGCCCGTACCCGACTCTTCCAGTATGTGCCTCAGGTCCGACCCAATGCCGTCCGATATGTCCATCATGGCGTTTACCCCAGGCGTCGCCGCCAGTTTCATCCCTTCCTCTATCCTAGGCACTGGCCTGTAATGCCTTTCCCGAAGGATCCCGTAGGGTAGGGTGTTTTCGGGGGTACCCTGCGGGCATTTTCCCGCAGGGTAGGGCGTTTCTGGGGGTACCCTGCGGGCATTATCCCGCAGGGTAGGCCGTTTTTCGGGGTACCCTGCGGATTCTAGCACCAGCCGGAGTCCCGCGGCGGAGTCGCCGAGCGGGCCGGTCACGCAGATGAGGTCACCCGGCTCCGCCGCCGACCTCCTGCGCGACCGCCCGGCCACGCACTCTCCCAGTACTGTCACGTTTATGCAGAGTTTGTCAAGGGAAGATGTCGTGTCGCCTCCCAGCAGCGGGCAGTCGAAACGGTCGGACAAGGCCTTGTACCCTTCGAAGAATCCTTTCAGGAAGCCGTCATCCAAAGTTTTGGGCAGGGCGCAGCTGAGGAAGGTCCCTACGGGTTTCCCTCCCATGCCGGCGATGTCGCTGAGGTTCACGGCCGCCGACTTCCAGCCTAGGCTGTACGGGTCGACGTCCTCCAGCAGGAAATGTACACCCTCGACCAGCATGTCGGTGGTCACCAGCGTCTCCAGGCCGTCGCGCTGCGGCAGCACGGCGCAGTCGTCCCCGATGCCCAGGACTCCGTCCGGCACCATGAACTGTCCCTTGATCCAGTCTATAAACTCGAATTCTCCCTTTTCCATTCCATACAAAAATACGAAAAAACCGTGGAATTGCTATCTTTGCACCAAGACATTGGAAATGATGGAAGACAGCAGGACAGCGACATACGACAGGTTCGAGGCCAGTATCAGGAAGGAACTCATAAAGCTCTGCACCGAGTTCGAGATGATGAACGGACAGTTGCTCCGTTCTGACGACATAGATGCGAAATGGGACGAGTTCGCCCGCGATTATATGATCGACGCCGTCCACGAGTTCAACGAGTATCCCGAAGTAGCCCTCGCCTGGGCTGCGTATCTCGGCATGGGCGTCGCCCGCCATTGGGACGAGGACTGGCGCAGGCATGCCTCCGACAAATACGCGTCGTATTATGGTACGAGGGGTTTCGACGACATGGATGACCACATCATACGGGACGTCCTGGGCTATGCCCTGGATTCGGAACAGGCGAAGGCCGTCGGCGCCATGCTCAGCCGCTGCGCCACGCTGGTCCTGACCCTCATACGCCGCGAAGGCTTCGAGTCCCAGAGCGTCGAGGCCTACTACGTCCTCATCCGCAGCGTCAAGGTCATGTTCCAGATCGGCCAGTCACTCGAGCTTTACCGACTGGGATATTCCTTCCGTCCCCTTTGATTCCTGAAAGAATAAGAATGATCTGACAATCAGTCCTGAACATCGACATCGTCATCGTAGCCCTCAGGGGCTTTCCCGATGATGATGTCCTTTTCGTCATAATTCCCGAACCAGTCGTGGAGCTTTTTCTTCGCCTGGGCCTCTATCTCCGGCGTAACGTTCTTGGCGACGGCGTAGAATGCCCACATCAATGCGGCCAGGTCGTCGGTATAGCCCGCCAGCGGGATAAAGTCAGGGATTAGGTCTATGGGCAGTATGAAATAGCCGAGAGCTCCCCAGATCTTCCCCTTGTCGGCCATCTTGACCTTGGGGCTCTTGAGGACATAATACAGCAGCAGCGCCAGGTAAATGACCTTTATGCCGGCCTTCTTCGCTACGCGGGTCACTTTTTTCAGGAGGTCCTGCTCATTGTACCTGCCCTGGTATTTCTCGATATCCTTGGGTGTCATCTTGTCAGTCTTGATGGTTTTACGGGGGAACTGCATAAATTGTTCCTCAGTTTTTTTTCTTATCTTTATCCGTGTAAAAACAACATGCTCGGATTATGAAAAAGACCTTCCTGGCAGCATGCCTGCTCCTGCTAGCCGCGGCCGCAGCCCCGGCGCAGACCTTCAACGTCGATGAACTTGTGGGAAGCAACCGCGACCTCGCCGCCAGCGGCGAGCGGGCGTATGACTTCGACGTCCCGCCCATGACACCTGCCCCGGACGGGTACAAGCCGTTCTATATCAGCCATTATGGCCGTCACGGCTCCCGCTGGTGCTACAGCGCCGCGCCGTATTCCCGCATCCAGGCCAGGCTTGCCGAAGCGAAGGAGAAAGGTCTCCTGACCGTCCGCGGGCAGGAATTCCACGACCAGTACATGGACTTCTACCTTGAGCCCATGATCAACGCCGGCGACCTGACGGAGCTCGGCCGTTGGCAGAACGAGCGCATCGCCGAGGTCATGTACCGCGATTTCCCGGAGGTGTTCACCAACGGCAACAAGGTCCTGGCCCGCGCCTCCGACTCCCCGCGCTCCATCATCAGCATGGGCTCCTTCTGCCTCGGGCTGCAGAGGCACGCCCCCTGGCTGGACATCACCGTCCGCTCGCTGCATACCGACATGCCCTTCACGTCCACGCGCCATTCACCGCGGCAGATAGCGAAGCATTATGCCGGCCGTCCCGGACTGCCCGGAGGGGAGACCCTCGAGCAGTTCCGCGTCCGCAAGATCGATTCCGACGCTATCCTCAGCCGCCTTTTCACCGACACGTCCTTCATCGGCGACGCCAGCGCCAAGGCCGCGTTCGTAATGGATCTCCACGATATCTGGGCCGGTTACCACAACTATTGCGACAGCGACTTCATGGAGGACCTCTTCGACAGGCAGGCGAGGATAGACACCTGGGAAGTGAACAATTACATCAGTTACACCCAGGCCTCGCTGAACCGCTTCGACCATATCGTCCTCCTGCAGGAGATCGAGCAGCTGGCCGACGAGGCCATCGCGGGCACGCGTGACGTCTGCCTGGACCTCCGCTACGGCCACGACCATGTCATCAGCGCATTCTTCCCCCTGCTCGGCCTGTACGGGAGCGACCGTGTTCCCGACACCGCCGACGAGGTAAAGTACTGGTTCCAGGATTATTACACGCAGATGGCCTCCAACTTCCAGTTCATCCTCTACCGCTCCCAGGATTCCGGACGCATCCTCTTCAAGCTCCTTCACAACGGAGTGGAGGTGGAGCTACGGCAGCTCACCCCGGTGAGCGGCCCTTACTACGACTGGGCTGACTTCAAAGCATGGTGCGCCAAATTATACGAAGAGCATCCGCTGGTATAGGCATGTTTTTCATCATCAGGAGACGCCGGAGGAAGATGAAGCCCCTGACCGCAGAACAGGCGGCGGAGGTGGAGCGGCTGCGCGCCCAGGCCAAGGCGGCCCTGCCGCCGCGCCTGGCCGAGCTCGCCGCCCTCCACGGCTTCACCTACAAGGCCGTCCGCATCAAGCACAACGTCTCCAACTGGGGCAGTTGCTCCGAACTGGGAAATATCAATCTTAACCTCAACCTGATGCGCCTCCCGGAGCACCTGCGCGACTACGTCATGCTCCACGAGCTCTGCCATCTGAAATACCTCAACCATGGTCCGGAGTTCCACGCCCTGCTCGAGATCGTCTGCCCCGGTCACCGCGCGTACCAGCGCGAGCTTAAATCCTACAAGCTTATCTGAGGTCAGTGCATCATGCGCTCCACGGGAGTGACCGGCACCTTCGGCACCGGGTCATTCCTGTATGCGCCTCCGAAGCTCCTCGCCATGTTCTTCTGGAGGTCGTTCCAGTCCACCATCACCTGCTTGTAGGTGCCTGTGGCGGGATCGAATTCCAGCCGTATGCTCTGAGGGAAGAACTCCGGAGAATACGGATGCTCATAAGGCGCCTGTCCCGGGACATACACGTCGATCCAAGGGAAGGAAGGGTTCATCAGGGGAGCGTACCCCTGCCGGAAGCCGAAGGGATTGGAAAGGAACATGCGGGATGCCTGGAATGCCATCCGGGCTGACTTCGAGAAATCGGGCAGACGGTGCCAATAAAGGTCGCGGCCGACGGAACCCATCACGCTGGAATAGGCGGAAGCGTTGAGCCTTGCCGCCCTCTGAGCCTTCGTTTCGAAAGGAGGCTGCTGCAGCGGCGACAGGAATGACGGCAGCTGGAAAATGGGCGTCAGAAATCCGGAAGAGAAAGGATTGACCGGCTGGAAGGAAGGCCCGGGCCTGTTCTCCAGCGAGTCAGGCTTCACCACAGGTCCGTCGAGCACCGTGACCGGCACATCCTGCGCCCGTCCGGCCAGCGTTCCGGCAACCAGAAGCATAAGAGTCAATAGTAATCCTTTACCCATACGGTCTGAACTGTTATTCAAAGATTATACCGATTAGAACCTTGGGAATGCCATATTTATTGATAATCGCAAAATAATTTATCGATAATCGCAAAACTGGCATAGTCTTTGTCTTTTGACCGGGAGTATTAAAAAAACGAACGTCATGAAACTATCGAACCAAAGGGGCATCAAGACCGTCAGCCTCATCGCTCTCGCCATGGGGGCGCTTTATCTTGTATTCATTTATTTCAAAACCATCAATGTCCTGTGGATTGACGGGCCGCATGAGAGGATCGTCTGGAACGACGCCCATATGGGATGGCAGATAGCTGTCCTGGCTGGATATGTCCTAGGCTGGACGGCCGTCTTCATAATGTGCCTGCTGATAGAGATCAACATCTTCAAGGGGCTGAAATCCGGGGACCTGTTCCCCAGGAAGAACACCGCCCTCATCATGTTGACGGCCATCCTGGTGGGCGTTTCGCTGTTCTTCGACGCGAACGTCTCCGACGTCATCAAGGGAGTCGAGTGCTCCGTCCTGACCTCCAACTGCATCTTCATCCCCCTCATCATCATCGTCTTCGGACTCCTTTACAAACAGGCCTCCCTCGCGATGGAGGACAGCAACCTCGCGATATGATCACTATCAACCTTGACATAGTACTTGCCACCAGAAGGATGACCCTGAGCGAGTTGTCCGAGAAGGTGGACGTCAACCTCACGAACCTTTCCATACTCAAGACGGGGAAGGCCCGCGCCATCCGCTTCAGTACCCTGAACGCCATCTGCAAGGTCCTGGACTGCAAGCCCGGCGACATCCTCGATTATGTCCCTGACCCCGAGGGAACAGATACGTCAGAAGAAGAATGAAAAAGTTGATAATAAGCGGATTGGCTGTAATCCTGCACTGTGCTTTCCTCAATGCGCAGGAAGTCCGCACGTTTTCCGGAAGGGTTACCGACAGTAATGGAGACGGGATTGAATATGTCAGCATAGGGGTCCCGAACGACACCATATTCACGGTGTCGGACATCAACGGATATTTCCGCTTCCGGCTGCCGGACAGCGATACGCGCGGCATTGTGTTCAGCCACCTCTCCTATGACCCTTTCACCCTGGATCCCCCGGAAGCCGGCTCAGGGACCGAGGGGCTGAGCATAATCCTTGATTACCATGAATTGCCGGAGGCTGTCGTCCTCCCCGATGACGGGAAAAAAGTGACCGTCCTCGGAAAAGGAGTGAGATGGGCCGGAGCGGGATTCGGTCTTTCAAATTCTTTGGGAGGTATCCTTAACGAGGAGTGGGGGAGCAAGGTCAGGCTCAGGAAGCCGACGAGGATTGAGAAGGCGGAACTCGAATGCAAACTGGAAGACGTGGACAAGGCCGTGCTGAGTTTCGTCATCTACGAGATAACCAGCGACAGCACGTCTTTCGTCCCTGTCCAGCATGTTCCCGTATATCAGGCGATTCTGCCGGGAGACGATTATAAAACCCTTGTTTTCGAGGAGCCTGAAGTCCTGCTCCTCGACCCGGGGACATATTACTTCGCCGTCAAGTTCGTGGAGTTCGAAGGAGACGGCGCCCTGGTCTGCAAGGGCTATTTCAAAAGCGCCTATGAAAGAACCGGTGACTTCCATCTGCCCCTGAGCATAGGCCTGAAAGTCACCGGCATAGAATTCCCGTTCCGTAAGTGAAGGGGCTACAGCTGCCGCAGGACTTCGGCAATGGCGGCGTCGAGTTGCGGATCCTTGCCCTCTATGCGGTCCTTGAAGGTGTTCTTGACGTAGATGTCGGGCTTGACGCCGGTGTTTTCCAGGTCCTTGCCGTCAATCACGTTGTAGCAGCCCCAGGCGGGCATGCGGACGGTGGAACCGTCCAACAGCCTGACGGAGGAGGTGAAGATGATCCAGCGGTAGGTTTCTGTGCCGACGAGCTTGGCGATGCCAAGGGTCTTGATACCGTTGGAAGTCACCTCTGCGTCGGAGAGGCTGTGCTCGTTGACCAGCACGACGATGGGCTTGCCGGCAGGCGCGACGTTGGGATGGGTGGTCTTCGGGAAGTCTCGGTACGACCACTCGAAGTGGCCCTGCCCGCGCAGGAAGTCGATGACCTCCTTGTGGACGTTGCCGCCGTTGTTGTAGCGCAGGTCAAGGATCAGGGCGTCCTTGTCGAAGGCCTCGGTGTGCATCTTGAGCAGGAACGAGTCGAGGTCCTCTGCGCCCATGGCCCTCATGTGGATGTACGCGACCCTGTCGTTTGTCTTCCTTGAGACGATGTCCGCGCGCTCCTCCTCCCAGGCCTTGTACGCAAGGGTCTTGATGTTGGAGAAGGAGGTTGTGTGCACCTTGACGTCGAACTCCTTGCCGCCGCGACTGAAACGGAGTTTCAGTTCATCCTTAGCGACCGCGCCGGAGAAGTATTTCTCGCGGTTGTTGCCCTTGAACACACCCACGCCGTCAACGGCGACCAGCTCGTCGCCCTTCCTGATGTCTATCTCATACTTGTCTGCGGGGGAGTCGGCGAGGATTCCGGCTACGGTAAACGGAGAGGCGTTGTCGAAGATGATGCCGGTGCCGTAGGTGTGGGTGCGGGTCTCGAGCCTCTCCTCGGCGCCGTTGGAGGTGAAGCCCATGTGCGAGGAATTAAGCTCGCCGAGGAGGTCCGCCAGGAGGGTCCTCAAATTGGCCCTCGTGCGGACATAAGGCAGCAGGGAGGCGTAATAGTCGCGTACCGCGTACCAGTCTGCGCCGTGGAAGTTCACGTCGTAATAGTTCTGCTCCAGCGCTCCCCAGGCTTCGTAGAACATCTGGGTGAACTCGTCGCCGAGCACGGCCTCGACGTCCTTCTTGACCTCGGTCTTGGCGGCCGTGGCCGGGCCGGGCTCCACCTTGTAGATATTGCCCTGGCCAAGGCAGTACAGCGCATCCTTGCAGCTGAAGAAGGTGCCTCCGGAGAGATCCTTTATCTGCTTTGGCTTAGCCTCGGGATCGGAAATCTCCAGGATGAAGGTACCGGGGGTGCCTGAACCCATCGAACGGTAGAGGAGATAGTCCTTTCCCTTCGAGGAGTAGATGTACGGGCTGCCCTGGCTGCCGTCGCGCTCCACCCGCGTCAGCCTCTCGTGGATGTCCTTGAAGTCAATCACTACTGTGGAATCCTTCTTCGGCTCGTCCTTCTTGTCCCTGAACAGACCGTCGAAGGCCTCCGACTTGAAGGGGGTGTCATATTTGCGCAGGGGGAGCTTGTAGAGCGTCGGCCTTGAACCCCTCGGGAACGAGGAGGAGGTGGGGTTGGCGAGCAGGTACATATATTTCCCGTCAGGGGAGAAAACGGGGCTCTGCTCCACCGAGGCGGAGTTGGTGAGGTTCCTGAGCGAGCCGTCCTTGATGTTGTAAAGGAAGATGTCCGACTCGAACATGTGCATGGCGTCGAAGGCCAGCCAGTTGTCGTCGAACGAGAATGACAGGGTGTAGCCCTGGTATGCCCAGAACTCGGCTTCGGCGACCTTCGTCGCGGTTCCGGTGGCGGTGTCGTACATCATCACCGCGCGGCTGCCGTCGGTGAATGCTATCTTGTCGCCCTTGTGGTTCTTCACCAGGTTCTTGGTTTCGTTCTGCGACAGGAAGACGGGGGACTCTCCGGAGCTACCGTCGGCCGCTATGCTGTAGATGTTGGTCCATCCCCTGTCGGTCCTGGTGTAGAAGACGTGCTTGCTGTCCTCGCTCCAGAGAACTTCGTCCACACGCTCGTCAGCGGGGGTCGGGAGCTTCTGAAGGAACTTGCACTTGGTGTCGGAGATGTAGAGACCGCCGCGGATGACCAGGGCGAACTTCTTGCCGTCGGGGGAGACGTCCGCGGCGGTCGGGGTCTGCCCCGTGAAGGACCTGCGAACCTCGACGCTTCCGGAGGCTACGCTGATCTGGGGGACGGTGACCTTGCCGGTGGCGGGGTCAAGGACGTTGATCTCGTAATCCTTGAGGAACACCATCGCCGAGCCCCCGAAGGCCAGCGACGGGTACTGGACGGACTTGTCGAAGGACGTAAGCTGCTGAGGCTTGGAGCCTTTGACGTACTTGACGATGTTGGACTCCTTGTTGAGCTCGTCGCTGACGTAGTATATGTTGCCGTCCCTGTCCACCATCGGCCACTGGTCCTTGCCGATGTAGTCGGTCAGCTCGGTATAGGCCTTGCTCCTGGGGTTCCAGCACTTGATGTTGGGGTTGTGGTCGCCGACATAGCGCTTGCGGGTGGGGAAACTGATGCTTTCCATCGACTCGTTGAAGAGGAACTCCCCGGTCTTGGGGTTCTCCACGAGGTTCACTATGGTGTTGAAATATCCGTCGAACATCAGCTGGGGCGTACCCCCGCCTACGGCCACCTTGAAGGTGGTCTTGCGGGCGCTCGCCCTGGTGGTCTCGAAATAGATCCAGTCCGACTTGGGTGACCATGATACGGGGACGTCCGGGGCTTCGTGGAAGGTCAGCTGGACGGCCTGCCCGCCGGCCAGGGGCACGACGTAGACGTCGTTGTTGCCCTGGATGTCGGAGCTGAAAGCCAGCCACTTGCCGTCAGGCGACACGAGCGGCGAGTCTTGCACGCCGGGCATGGTTACCACCGCCGTAGCCTGCCCGCCGGCGGCCGGGACGGAATATATGTCTCCGTCATAGCTGAAGTAAATCTGTTTTCCATCCGGGGAAAGCGACGGATGCGACGCGAAGCGGATGTTCTCCGCATTGGCGGCTGCAGTGACGGCAGCCAGCGCCAGGGTCAGGAGGATGAGCTTTTTCATATTGAGGATAAGTTGTTTCAGTATGCTTTACCAGCGGTCGAAGGATGTGGGGGTCAGCGGAGGAGGGAGAGTGCGTCGGAGAGGGAGAGGGCATCCTCGACGGGGATGCCGCCGTTGCGGGTGCGGCGGAGGCTGCTGAGGAAGGCGC
>CAMJHJ010000031.1 GCA_946405485.1 uncultured Bacteroidales bacterium
ACCAGATTGAGGTACTGTCCCAGGGTGGGACGGCCTCATACGAGCCCCTGTCCGCAAACCGAAACTGCCGAATCGAGCTATTCATTCGATGACGGACACTCATACACATGAATTGACCAAAACGCCGTGAGGTGTGCTTTTGCTATCATACTATCTTACATTCATTTTCTTCATTGTTGACTTTTGACCACGACCCTCCTCCCTTGTGAAAGGCAGGAGGGTCCATTGTAAATAAGACCTCCGGCTCATGGGACAGACCGAAGAAAGGGCGCTGCCGATACCGGTAACGCCCGTTCTTGATATACAATCAGGAAATATACCTTACTGCTCGTCGATGATCTGGCCGAGGCTGTCGATCTTCTTCTCGAAACGGTTCACGCCGACCACGGCGAGGATGTACGCAAGGCCGTTGGCGATGATGCCGAGGCCGATGATCGTCGAGAGCACTCCGGCGGTGACACCCAGGTTCCTCAGGCCGAAGAAGCCGAGGACGGCGCCCGCGACGCCCAGGCACAGCAGCGCCCACCAGTAAGGGAACCCGACCTTCCTGTAGTCGAAGCTCTGGACCGCGATGACGATGCCCTCGATCATCACCCAGATGGCGAACACCACAGGCAGGGAGACGGCCGTCCCGAGGATGTTGAACAGGAAGAAGCAGCCGAAGAAGATATCAAGCAGTGCGCTCAGCATACGTGTTCCGCTGTTGGGAAGGAAAGCCTGCGTCCGGAAGGTGAAGACCAGCTTCATGACGCCGGCGAAAAGGGTGAGGCAGCCCAGTACCCACGCGGCGGAGACGAGGGTAATGTCGGGCTTGGCGATGCAGACGACGCCGAGGATGACGAGGAGGAGGCCTGCGACGCAGAGCCAGATTTTAGTACTTGTTCTCATATCGTTATGATAAATATGTTGTTCCGAAGGCGAATTTACGAATTTTCCGGGAAAGGATGAACGGAAGGGGCGGAAATAGCTATCCTGCTGAAAGGAAGCCCTTCGAACCGGCTGAACGTCACCGGACCTTTGCCTTGGGAATGTCGCTCCAGAGAGTCGTATAGTGCGGGCTCTGGTGCTCCCGGCTCATCTTGATCTCACCGATCCCCTGGGAGCCCAGAAGGACGGCGCCGCATCCGTATGTCTTATTGATGGAGTCGATGCTCGAAGAGAGCCTCGATTCCTTCTCCAGCGCCTCCATGTCCGAGAAAAGGGAATGTGAGAAGCCTTCCTCCTGCACCAGTTTAGTGATGACCACTCCGGCTTTCTTGTAGCCGTAGCCCGGCCGCCAGAGGTCCCGGCAGCCTTCCAGCGCGTGACGGATGAAGACCCGGTGGTCGGACGTGCCGTCGGGGATGACGACATGACTGCTGCTGAACGCCTGGGGAGCGTACTCCTTGAAGCGATTCGTAATGGCGAAGACAATCATTTCCAAGGCGATGGACTTCTGGCCACGGAGCTTTGTGACGGCACTCTCCGCGAAGTTGGCCACCTGCTCGCATAGCTCGCTGCGGTCAGTGATCTCCTTGCTGAAGCTACGCGCCACACAGATGGTCTTCCGAGGCTCGATTATGTCCTCCATCTCGATGCACGGAATCCCCTTGAGTTCCTTCCAGGTCCTAAAGCCCGGCAGGTGGAAGAGCGAACGGACGGTGGTCTCAGGAAGGGAGACGTAGTCCCAGGCGGTCTTCACGCCCATCGTTTCGAGGCGCTTCATCATACGTCTTCCGATGCCCCAGACATCCTCGGCAGGGAACTTACGCAGGACCTTCTCGATATCCTGCGGCTTGTGCATGTAGCAGCCGCCTTTGAGCTTGGGGTATTTCTTGCAGAGTTTCGAGGCAATCTTCGCAAGGGTCTTGGTCGGCGCGATGCCCACGGACACCGGGATGGAGGTCTGCCTCCAGCACTCCCGGGATATCTCCTTGGCGTAAGCGTCGAAGTCCACATCGATGCCGTCGAGATCCAGGAACGCCTCGTCGATGGAGTAGACCTCGATGCAAGGGGAGTAGCCCCTCAGGACTTCCTGCACCCGTCTGGACATGTCGCCGTACAGCGCGAAATTCCCGGAGAAGACCGCAACATTGTTCTTTTCCACGATGTCACTTATCTTGAACAGCGGGTCGCCCATCTTGATGCCGAGCGCCTTAGCCTCGTTGGAGCGGGCCACCGCGCAGCCGTCGTTGTTGCTGAGCACGATGACCGGCCTCCCGTTCAGCTCCGGACGGAAGACCCTCTCACACGAGGCGAAGAAATTGTTGCAGTCGGCTAAGGCGTACATTTATAGGCGATTGCGATACTTTACTTGATGAAATTATTTCACCGACAGTGGGGAAGTTTTTTCCCCAGCATTTGCGAAGTTTCTTCGCAGGGGGATGTGAACTTTCTTCGCATCTGGTTGTGAAGTTTCTTCACATCCGGTGAGACCTTATGTCACATGGGACCTAACATTACACCTTCTTGATGACCCAGGTGACGACGCCCCATATGAGGAAGTCGTTATCCGGGCCGACGGGGATGGGTTTGTACTTGGTGTTCTTCTCGTTGCAGGGGAGCAGGACTGCGCTTCCCTCGTGGATCTCCACCCGCTTGACGGTGTACTCGCCGTCGATGAAGCAGACGGCCTTGCACCCGTTGTAGGGGTCTACGGCGCGGTCTACGATGATGATGTCGCCCTCGTCCATGTCGGCGTCCACCATCGAGATGCCGTCGATGCGGAAGAAGAAGGTCGAGGCGCTGTGCTGTACCAGCAGCTTCACGAGGTCCAGCTTCTCCCTGACCTCCTCAGCCGGAGAGGGGAAACCGGCCTTGACGGCGCCGGCGAAGGCGAGCTCAAGCGAGTCGCAGTCTGTTATCGGATGAGGAATCATAGGGACAAAGATAGCAAAGGATTGTGCCAAAAGGTGATACCCAGAGGGATTATTCTCCCAGAACCTTCCGGGCGCGGGCGACGATCTGGTCCGCGTCGTTCAGCAGGTTGTAGAGTGCGTCCTGCGAAAGGACGCCACGCTTGAGACCGGAGGGTAGTTGCCCGGCTTCGTCCGCCTCGTAGTCCTCCTTCCACTGTCCGGAGGCCATGTATTCCTTAAGTGCGTCGATCTCGCTCTTGAAATCCTCGTATTCTTCGATGGCCTCTTCCAGTGCAGCCAGTACACGAGTCACCTCATCATAGCGGTCCTCCATCAAGGAGATCCTTTCAATTCTTGCTTTCTGTTCCATGGCTATTGTTCCTCTCTTATATTTGTCACTTCAATGAACGGACTCACAAGGTCAGTCCTTCCGTGAGCCACGACCTTCCGGATTGTCTCGGCCGCATCCTCCCTGCTGGTGGCGGAGCACTTGAAGGTCTCCTTCTCCCCGAACTCGCTCACGACATCCACAAGATACGTGCGGACCTTGTCACCCTCGCCGGATTCCAGGGCATCCGCCACAGTGCCGGACTGCCAGTTGATGACGGTCGAGGGGGCAGGACGGACATTCTTCAGCAACTTGACCCTCACCGGGGCGTCCGTTCCGTCGTAGTTGACCTTGCGGAAGCGCTTGCATCCCAGGTTGCAGGCCCAGACAGGGGGACGGCGGGGGATGGTGTCGCCACCCATGACCGCCTGTTTGCGGTACTCCAGGAAGAATTCGGTCTCGGTCATGTCGCCGGTTCCGTAGATGATATCTACGACTTCTCCGCCGCAGACCGGACACTTGACCGGCTTGCGGGTCACATCGATGATTCGGGTATGTATGGCCATTGTCAGTTCTGCTTGCGATTATGCGTTATGGGAATAAAGGGAAACGGATAAGAATTTCTATCAGGAAATCATCTCGGCGTTTCTTTCAGGCAGCCGTCCATGAAGGCGACCATCTTCCGGTTGACCTCCTTAGATTCGGGAAGGTCCGGCCTGGTGACGTTGTGTACGTGGTCCACCTGCTTGTCGTCCGATTCTATGTCCACGAACTCGAAGGGAGCCTTGCGAGCCGATGAATCCGGGGACGGGGAGCCCCAGTGCCCCAGGGAGTCGCAGTCGGCCTTCAGGATGAGGGACTGCGAGCGGATGAAGTCGTTGGTGCAGGTGGAGACGAACAGCGGGCCGAAGTAGCTCTCGATGTGGGTCCGTGGGGACATGGACTTCATCCATTCCCTGTCCTCGTACCGGGGACCGAGGAACCACTCCAGGGCGCTCCTGGCGAAGGAGTCGGACTCCCCGAACGTAGCGAAGTCGTAGGCAGGGCAGTTGAGAAGGACCCCGGCCGTCTTGAACTCCCTCGGACGCACCGGGAGCGTCCAGTTCCGCGTCCCCTCGGCCATGTACAGGGCGAGGTGCCCTCCGGCGGAATCGCCCGTGAGGAACATCCGGTCCTTGTTGAGCCCCAGCTCCTCGGCGTGGGTGACAAGGTAGTCGAGCCCGGCGGCGCAGTCGGAGAGCTGGTCGTAGACGTCGCGCTTCCCGTCGTTGAGCCGGTATTCGAGCAGGACGACATCGTAGCCCTCCTTCAGGAAGACCGAGGCGAAGCGGCGGTTGTTCTCCCGCTTGCCCGCGATGTAGAACCCTCCGTGGATGTCTATGAGGACGGCGTCCTTGCGGACGGCCTCGTCCGCGTAGTAGACGTCCAGCACTTGGGCCGGGTCGCCGTTATCCACATAGGGAATGCCGACCCTGTGCTCGCAGGAATCCGTGTAGAAGAGCTCCGACGAGGGTTTCGAATAGGCCGAGACCATCATCTTCAGCATCGTCTTGGTAATCTTGATCCCGTTGCAGCTAGCCAGCAGGAACAGGGTCGCGACAATCAGTGAAATCCGTCTCATCGGCTATTTCTTCAACGCTGCCTTGAATTTATTTGCAGGCTTGAAGGAAGGGATGTCCCGCTCGGGAATCTGCATGGTGGTATTGGCCGTGATGTTGCGGGCCGACTTGGCGGCGCGGTGCTTGATGCCGAAGGTGCCGAAACCACGGAGGTATACGGGCTCTCCCTGGATGACGGAACCCTTGATGGTCTCCATCACGCTTTCGACGACGGCGGCGACGGCCACCTTCTCAATGCCCGTGGACTGGGCCACGGAGGCTACAAGTTCTGCTTTGGTCATGACTGTAAGATGTTGATGTGTTGATGATGCTCTTTCATGGGGTTTCCGGTCCGGTTCCGGGACACCGGCTACTGGTATTTGTGGAAATTGTACTTTCCCCTCAGTTCGGCCTTCGTCTCCCCGTCCTGATGGGTGAAGTAGGCCTTGAAGCCGGGGCAGAAGTTGATGTGCCAGCGCCAGAGGCGGCCGATCGGCGACTTGGGCCTCCTGTCGTAGTGAGCGCGTAGCTTGCAGTTCTCGCAGGGGTAGCGTTTCTCGTCCATATCAGATACGGGAATCATGCCCTACGGCTCGTTCGGATGGAGTTTCCTGTAAAATTTGACCGAGGAGAGCAGGCTGCTGAAATCGCTCTTGGAGATGTGCGTGGCGCGTACGAAACCCTCGCTGCCCGTCGGGATGCTGAATTCCAGGAGCTTGGTGAGGAGGAGCTGCCTTCTCGTCACGGTCACCGTCACGGGCTTGTCGTCGGGATAGGCGAAGGCGAAGCTCCCCGTGATCTCGGCGGTGGACAGCTTGGGCAGCGCGTAGTAGCCCTTGATCTCCTCCATCCTGGCGATCGCCTCCTCCAGGGTACCTCCCAGCGGGATGAACAGCTCGAAGGCGGGATCGAAATCAAGCTGAACGATATCGGTCCCGATGCCCAGGTTCCCCAGCGAGAGGTAGTACATCCGGGGCGTCTCGTCGTCCATGTAGAAGACCTCCATCTGCATGTCGACCATGTCGGCGACTTCCGTCTCCACTTCGGCGATCTCCATCCTGGGACGGAGGACGGACTTGTTCTGTGCGAAGGCAAGCGCCGTTACGCACATCAGGGCAATCATCGTGATGATTCTTTTCATGGGTACTCGCTAATGTTACGAATTAAGGGTATTAGATTACTGCAAATATAACGAATTCTTCGCGGGATAGAAAACTGCCGGGACGGTTTTGACCATCCCGGCAGTGCCCAATATCATCAAAGAAGTAAGTTGATCGACACTCAGTTTTGGTTCTTGACGTTGACGATGACCTCGACCTGCTGCTCCGGATGGACGTCCGGGGTGATGCGGGTGATGCGCACGTCGTAGATGTCGGTGAATCCCATGTCCAGGTACTTGGAGATGTCGTGGTTGTTCCCACGGGGGATGAAGCCGAGCTTGAAATCCCCGTAGTAGATGGCCACGGCGTAGGGGTCGAAGGGGTTGTCATCCTCGCGGACCAGGTCGAGCTTGGTCCCGATCTTGAGTTGCTCGAAGGCCTCGCAGCCTTCCCAGTAGCCAAATCCGGCGATGTGGAAGTTGGTCAGATGGACCTTCTTCACAGGCTTTCTGTCTTTGCTTCTCATAAGGCGTCAGAATTTGAGATTAAACGTTCATTACTTGTTTTCCGAGAGCAAAGTAAAAGCGGGGTTGCTCCAAAATGTGGGACAACCTCGCAAAAACTGAAGAAAATATCAAACAATCAGCTACTGGTAGAGATCGACTGCCGCTTTATGCAGTTCCTTGATATCATTGGCCAGCGATTCGGGCTCCAGGACCTTGATGGCTGCGCCACGGGAGAGAAGGGGACTGAAGAAGTCAGCAGTTGGGCTGAGCGTCAGTTCAAAATCCGAATACTCCTCCGAGGTCGCGATCTCCTTCTGGCTGTGATGGAAGGGAAGGTCACGCATGTAATGGACCTCCCGGCCGAAGGCGCGGATCACCACCCTGGTCACGGGGACCTCGGGATCCCGGACGATGCCGTAGCAGTCCCGGAACCATCCCGCCGGATCGAAATCCTTGTCGTATTCATACTTCTCGTCGGTCACCTCCAGGGAGATGATGCGGTCGAAGGCCAGCGTGAAGAGTCGGGCGTCCGGCTCCGGGTACTTCACGAGGGCATACCAACGCTTGTTGAACAGCTTCACGAAAAACGGATCCAGCTTCCTCGCGGTCTTCGCCTCGGCACCGTAGCGGCGGTAGTCGACCTTCACCCTCACGCCGCGCTTCATCGCATCGATGAACTTGTGCAGGTTGTCGCCGTCGGAGGGTATGGACTCCAGCAGGATCCGCTTCTGGACGGCCTTGCTTTCGGACAGGATGCTATTCACAGACAGGGTGGAGAGCATCCAGTTCTGGATCGTGTCCTCCTCCAGTACCTCCTCGTTGAAGATGTAGTACCGGAATCCGTCCTTCTTGTCACACTCGATGATGATGCCGAACATGTCGAGGATGGCGTCGCGGTGGCGGTTGAACGTGCTGCGGGCGATGGGGATCCCTTCGCTGAGGTCGGTCTCCAGCCAGCGCCGGTTGATCTCCTCGAGCGTCAGGCGGCCGAAACGGTGGATGGTGTTCACCAGCCAGATGTATTCCTGGAAAAGTGCGTAGGCTTTCATAAGATGCGGGGTCTTCATCGCAAATATACTCATTTTAGGCTGATTGGACGCAAAGAGACAAGGAAAAGCCCCGGCCTTTGCGGGAACCGGGGCGGGAAAGTGTTCTGTGTGACCGGGATCAAAGCACACCGAACTCCCTCTGGAAGGGCTTCAGATTTCCTTCCGGATTGTGTCTCAGGCCGGTCCGGTAGCCGTCCAGGATGGCGAAGTCAATGAGCTTGAATGCATTCTTGAACTCGTCCTCCTCGATGACCTGGTGGAAGAGTTTCGCGATGTGCGTCGGCGGATTGGCGAAGGCGCCGCAGCCCATGGCCGACAGGACGAGGGAGTCGTGGAAGTTGGCCATGCCGATGCGAAGGATGGTCCTCATCTTGTCCAGGGTAATCTCCGTCTCCTCCGGGAGCATCAGGCCGTCGGCGCCGATGCGGGGGCCGCTGAGGGCCGCCACGGAAATCACCGCGATGTTGTAGGTGATGTCCTCCAGCAGAGAGCCTTCGGATTCAGGACCACGGAAAAAGGTGGCGATGCCGCTGTAGATGCCGCCGAAACGCTCGTCCATCGGGTACTGGTCTTCGCTGCTCACCAGGCCGAGGTCGGGATACTGGCGGATCCGGGCATCGGAGAACTGATAGAGGGAAAGGATGAGGTTGCTCCGGCGGCAGAGGTTCTCCTCCTGCGCTCCGGAACCGTATTCCACCAGGCCGCCGGGAGTGTACAAGTCGGCCAGGTTCAGCATGGCCGGGTTGTAGCCGTCGTTGATGAGCTGCTTGGCGGCGAGGACGCAGTCCTTGTTCTCGACGCGGACCTCGGTCTCGACGGGTTCGATGGGGTCAATGAGCACGCGCACCGGCTCGCGGTACATCTTGGCGGCCGACATGACCTCTTCCACGGAGGGAAGATTTACCTTTTGACCCGAGTTGGAAATGTACCAGCCCTGACGGAGGAGTGCCAGGGTCGAGTTGAACAGTTCGATTCTGCTTGCGTGTTTGTCCTTCATTGCGGTAGTGATTTGTCACAAAGATAATCGAAGATTGAGTCAAATCATGGGACAATTCCCAAAAATCACACGACCGGCGTGACGGGGATGATGGAAGACCGGCAGAACTCACGGTATCCCTCAGCGCCGCACATAACCGGAGCCGAAGAGGCGAAGGTGACGTCCGGACAGTCGTTCAGCGCCTGGAGGAGGGTCTTCCCGTCCATCTCGATCTCCCTCGACAGGAACACATATCCTTTGTCTCCGAAGAAATCCGACCTTCTTACCGGCTCACCGTACTTCCGGAAGATCCCGAGCACGTTCTCGAGGTTTCCGGAGAGGATGAACGAGCACTCTCGCCATACATCGATGACATGGGCGACCCCGTCCCGCCATTCCTCGCCCGGCTTCAGGGGCTCGATGCCGGTAAGCTTCCTGCTCCAGTAGCCGCCGTAAAGGATCTCCCTCAGACAACTGTTGTCCGGCAGCTTGGCCGTCCGGAAGCACTTGTCCATCTGGAGGATGCCGCTTCCTACGGTGTCAAAGGTGAACTTCATCAGGATATGGCCGGAGCGGTACATGAAGAAGACTCCCCGGTGGTAGTAGGTGGCGTAGCGGCAGTCGAAGTCCGGCTTGTAGCCCTCCTTGAGCGCGTTGTATCGCCTGTAGTCGAGGAGAAGGTCTCCGACCGGGTCGGTCGGAATCCATCCCGGCCACTGGCAGATGCGCCCGCGCAGCCACACGGCGATGTTCGACAGGTGACGGCAGACCTCCCGGCAATTGGGTTGCAGTTTGAGCGTCTCGACCGGGAGAAGGGACGGCGTGATGGATTCCGTGCCGCAGGTGATGATGTCCTGGATCTGCATCGCATCGAATCCCAGGATCAGGTCGGCTACATCATCCGGAATATCGCGTTCGATGACGATTTCCCGGAACCATTGCACCAGCACGGCCGGGGTTATTTCGTCCGAAGGAAGGAAGGGATTGGAAAGTGTTTGGCGTTTGTCCTCCATATCTCGGTGATCTGACGACAAAGATAGAAGGGGAGTGTCCCATTTCGCGGGACAGCTAGCGGGAAGATTCAGGTTCCAGGTACAGGATCTCCTTGCCGTGCCTCGTGGCGTAGTCAATCTCCGAGCGGGTGCTCTCGCCGATGTAGCCGCCGACGTTGATGACGTAGATGGCGTCGGCCATGTCGATCTTGCGCTTGTGCATGTTGTCCAGCATCTCCTTTGTCCCTTCCGTCCAGACCTCTTCATCCCCGGAATGACCGAAGAGCCCGACGCTGATGACGATGTTGCCTTCGAGGGTGAGACGCTTCTGGGCCTCCAGGAACTCGTCCTTGAAGCGCGTGCTGCCGCAGAGGGTTATGACTTTGAACTTGCCGACCATTGAAATGTTGTTATTAGTCTCTGACAGGCAGGCTGATACCTATCTTGTGGAACCTCATATATCCATTGACCTTTGACATCTCCAGATTATCGAACACATCAGGGATGGTCGCAGGACATTCCTGATTGGCATAGACTATCAAGCAATCAATGAGACGGTCTTCGGGCAACTGTAGCTTCTTGTAGACGCCGGACATTCGAGCATAAGCGGAAACCTGGCGTATATCATCAATATCTGGCTCTCCGTAATGATAGCGAGGCTTGTACTTCGCGTCGATGACCATAGGAGTCCCGTTTTGAGGGGCCAACAGATAATCCAGTTCACGCCAACGCAGATGCATATGATAATGGACCTCCCCAGGAATCGGATACAGACGGCGGAGCTCCCGGTACACATATAGCTCGAAGAGCTTGCTCATGTCAATCCAATACGGGGGAGTGGAATCAATGTGCTTGGAACTCCTGTTGAATCCGTAGGCGGAGCGCTTCAAGATAAGGATTCCATACTCAAGGGCCTTGTAGTAGTCCCTGAAGATGGGATTGGCCTTGAAAGTGTCCACCTTGAAGAGATCGCAGTCGTCATCCACGCCCCTGAAATAAGGGTAAATGTGAGCGATCGTCTTCTTGAGTGAGCTGACATCCAGACCGCCCCTGTAGGTAGAGAGGATATGACTGGATAGGGACAGCGCCTTCTTCAGGATCTTGTTCTCCTCGGAGTTGATTCCATATTCCTGATACTGGCAATAATGATCGACACGGTTGCCGCTGCTCAGGTTCTTGCAGACGTTCTTGCCCACCAGAATCTTACCCTTGATCTTGGAGTTTAGATTGACAGAGACAAGGTAATAAGACTGCCGGAGCCCCTTCCGGACGGCTTTCTTGAGGGCCATAAGGAACTGCGCGACGATGAACGGAGAAAGCATGTCTTCCTTCTCCTCCAACGGTATCGGCTTGGCGTTGAAATCAATGGTAAGGAGGCCGTCCAGATGCTCTGTATTCTCGGGTTCCTTGAGCGCCTCGGTCAACATCCGGAGATAGTCTATGTAATCGTCTTCTCCTTCAACCTTAGGACGGACCTGAACCGCGACATCATCGGTAACCCAATCAACACCGACGAAGTAGCTGGTCTTTACGGTATATCCCTCAATCCCTTTCTCAATGCTATAGCAGAAGGCATCCGAATCCTCCAGCCCTGGCATACGCCGGACATAGGTCTCGGAATGCTCAAGCAACGGGGTCCAGGATTCACCCAGATTCCGGTTGCACTGCTCTATGACATTGATGATCCGCATCAGGCGTTGATGGCAATCTCCTTCAGTTCCTCAATGACAGCGTTGACGGGAGTCTCATCCACGAACACGCCGTCCTCCAGATAATGCTCGAGAGTAGGGATTATCTCATAGAAGATGTTGTTCAGGAGACTGTCAGGATCGTTTTCATCTGTGATGAAGTAGCTGGGGCCAATCCAGAGGTCCACAGGCTTGAACTCCAGAGAGAAACAATCTGCCGGAACAAGACGGACTTTCACATCCTCAAGATACTCGTCGAGGTTAGAAATGAACAGCTTGGTCACTTTCTCGAACAGCTCCTTCTGGAATACCTTTCCGGGAGCCGGGTTGATATCGACAAGACCATAGGCCATCGTGATGAAACGGAAACGACGACGCATAGCGTAATCGAACTGGCTCAGGCTGCGGTCAGCCGTGTTCATCGTACCGATGAGATACAAGTTGGAAGGAATGCTCAGATCCGTCTTGGAATAGGGAAGACGCACGCTCAAAGGCATTGCCCCATCTGATCGCTTGTCAGCCTCAAGAAGCGTGATAAGTTCGCCAAAGATCTTGGACACATTACCGCGATTGATTTCATCAATGACGATGACGTAAGGCTTCGTATTCTTCTCGGATGTGGCTGTGCCAGCGGCCGAATGCTTCTTAAGGAGATCGAGGACATTCTCGATAGAGATGTCGTTCAACCGGTATACCGTACTGAGCGTCATAGTCTTACCCATAAGGACGGAGATATCCTCCTTAATTCCCTTGACCAACCAGCGAACCTTACGGACTCTTCTATACCATTTATACTCTTCTTTCCACTCGGGTTCACCTTCCACGACACCAATCGCGTCGATTAGTTTATTGGAGTAGCAGGATAGGACGATGTCGCCCTCGGTCATCTTGTTATAGAAAGCATCCAGGACAATTCTACCACCATGCTCATAAGCCGACTGTTCCTCATAGTTCTCTCCGTATTCGTCCCATCCGATGCGAATATGCCCGTTCTGAAGGCAATCGGAACGGATCTCGTTGTCGTAAGTCCCACCTAAAGATACCTTCCAGATGACAGCTTCAGGATTGATATCGATGCTATTGTTTCGGATGATGGGCTTGGCAGCGTCCTTGCAGATGGACTTGAAGATGCCGTCCACGACATCGTAGTAGACGTTCTTGTTTTCGTCAACAAAAGGTTTCAGACCCTCGACGAAATCCTCGTAGTCCATAGACTGGTGGAACGTGGTGAACACCACCCGTTTCTCGCTCACAAGGCGGCTGAACGCCTCCATCACCTGGTGACGGTCGGAAAGGTCGATGGGCTCCTCACAAAGGCGTGCAACAATCTCCGGAATCGCATAGGTCTTCCCGGTTCCGGGAGCTCCCTGTAGGATGATACATTTCTTGTCTTTGAGCGCTGTCGTGATCTCGTCGTAATAATTCGGCTCCATATCGTCGTCAATGTTATTGTCTTTACCAAATGCGTATGCTGCGGCGGAGAACTCCAGGAAGTCCTTCTCCTTGATCTCGCCTGATTCCATCTTCCCCCTTACCTGGTCCATCAGACCCTTGTAGAAGACGTAATTGATCTTGTCCTTGCCCGGGATGGGAGGGAAACCGTGGTTCTTCAGGTATGCCTCGTTCGTCGAATCGAAGGAAAGGAATTCCTTCGGAGCAATCCAGAAGAGCCCCATGGAGACATTCCGGTTGGCTCCCTTGACCTTCATCACCTCATCAAAGGATTCTGAAATGTCTTGGCCGTTCAATGCGGCATCGAACAGGTCCCAGAACGGCTCCGTATGCTCACCCTTATTCTTCCCGAAGATGAACATGACCCGCTGCGGATGCAATGAAGGGAAACCGGTATAGTCGGTCGGAACATCAGCCTTGATTCCGAGCTTGTCCTTGAAATAGGTTGCGAACTGAGTACGTCTCTCGGTCTTACCAACAGCCAAGGTTCCCAGAACTGTGAAGGGTGTGATATCGTTGATGTTCTCGCCATCTTCTTGATAAGCGTGGGTCAATTCATCGCCAATACTATAGAAGATGGAGAGCAACTCATCTCGTTTATCCCTGTAAGTCAACAATTTCTCAGAGAACTCCCGGACAAACGGGACCCAAGTAAACCTCGTGTCCGGAGCGAGCTGCTTATTCATATATTCCTGCATGAACCAGACGATGGTCTGAACGTTGAGCAGGGGACTCTGGACATACCCTTCAGTCTCTTTCTCGAAGAAGGACACAAGTTCAGGATGCTTCTCGTAATGTGTCAGGAGTTCCGCGAGGAGCTCATAGAAGTGACAGAGTTTTTTCCTGGGCGCCATCGGCGGAATCCGGAGATAGCCACAGAGGGATGTATATGCGTCGTTCTTGTAGAAGGTATAATGTTCAGGATCCGCACAGGCAAGGAAAGATCCGGCCATACGCTCATCGGATATCTGGTACTTCCACCTGTTACCGGTAAGCTCGTCTGTCGCTTGCTTGAAGCTGTTATACCTTCCCTGAAGTCCAGCCAGATCACCCTTAAGCAGAGCAAAACAGTGAGCGATATCATCAGACTCGGATTGGAGCAGCATCTTGATGGCGGAACCATCGAACTGATTGTTGATCAGGTTCGTCCCAATGAGACGCTGAAGGATCTGGGCATCACTCTTGTCCTGGCAATCAGAAACGACATCCCATTTGTATATCTCATCGATGCCGATTTCCCTTGAAAGGCCGATAGGAATCACCTGCTTCGCGAATTCCTCCAGAAGCGTCTCAATCAGATACTCATGGAGGGCGGAGCAGAGTTCCGGCCTGACCTTCAACTGGAAGCCGGATTTGCCACCGGACTTACCCAACGTCAATACCGTGAGGAAATGGTTGCCTTCCTCTTCGTCATCGATGACTGCAAACCGGTTCAGATGCTTCTGAATGGAATGGCCGCAGTTGGTCATCACTGCGTTGATGCTGCGAGGTTCCACGCTGAACTTCTTGCCCAGCAACAGGCAGGAAGACGTATGGTCCTTCTCGGCATAGAAACGGAGCAACCACTTGCGGGCCTCGGGCCGGACAACGTCTTCATTGCGGAGAAGTGTCAACCACTCCTCGGATGAGATGTCAACGTCGGCCGTCCACCAGCCATCAGGGGTTTTGTATTGCTTTAGCTCTTGCATTGGCTATCGGTGTTGACTAATCAAACAAAGTTAATGATTTGAATGTCATATTCACTCAATGTGCTTCAAAAGTAGCAGGGGAGTGTCCCATTCTGTGGGACACGGCCTTTATTCGTCATAAATGTAGTCTGAAGGATCCACATCCGCCCACTGCTCACACTGGTGGATGACAGTTTCAAGTGCGGACTGCTCTTCCTCAGGCGGATAATGATACTTCTTAAGGAGTCGCTTGACCTTAGAGCGCATTCCAGCACGAGCGGATTCCTTCTTCTGCCAATCGATGGTGCGATTCTTCCGCAACTCCTCGGTCAATTCCTTGGTCAAGTTCACCAATTCTTCGTTGGTATAGAAATCCTTCACAGCCTGCGGCCTTGTAAGTGCATCGTAGAAAGCCTTCTCCTCGGCATTCAGTCCAAGACTGTCGGCAACCTGCTCGCTCTGGGCAATTTCCTTGGCCAGTTCCAGCAGTTCCTTGATAACCTCCT
>CAMJHJ010000032.1 GCA_946405485.1 uncultured Bacteroidales bacterium
CACCGTCCTGCCTCACTCAATCCTTCCAGCGGTACTCCGTGAGATTCTGAAGGCCGGGAAGGCCATAATAAGACTCGACGATGTCGCCCTGGAGATAGACGGCCTTTCCGAGATTATCCGGATTATCTACCAGGTTGAGGGCATCACGGATGTCGCCCTTCTGCAGCTGCACGGACAGGCATGCGCTCCGGTCAGTCGTGCCGGCCCGAGCCGCCAAGACCAGATTCGTGCGGGAACTGAACGGGCCTTTGAATGAAGCCTTCGACGAACTGAGATCTCCGCCTACGATGTAACCATAGACCCAGACATCCCCGGCACCGATGTTATCCTTCGCTTCCGGAACGCTCATCGCCTCTTCCATATCCTTCCCTTTATCGGTCGAGCCGCCTATCGTGTAGTTCTCGGAACGCCAGTTGAGCGTGGTGTCGACCTTGATCGAAATCCCGCCGCGGTCATTGCCGGCAGGGGAAGAGGAGGCCGCGACACTGATATCCAGCGTGAGCATGTCCCGGGCTGCCAGATCCCGGGTGAGCAGGGTGTTGTCCTTGCCGCCGTCGCTCAGGACCAGAGAAACTTTCCCGGGGGAGAAATATGCGAATCTGCGTTCGGAGTAACTATAGAGCAGCTTCCCTTCCTCCGACTTGAGGTGCAACGATCCGTTCGGATATACACTCAGGAAAGCGGATGCGATCTTGAGCCGTATTCCCGCGTTCAACTGGCGGCAGACCAACTGCACTCGGGTGACCTGCCCGCTTTTTACCGTAACTTGCTGGCTGTCTCCATATTGGGGAGCGGCGAAGGCAGGAGCTTTGAAATCGCCCGAGACGGTGCTTACGTTATAGGTGCCGGCCGCAGCCAGGATGCTTTGGGGCGCTGCCCCGTAAGGACCGTCATATAGGACGGCCCCCTTGGCTCCGATGACCTTCAACGTAAACTTATTGGTGTCCGGGACACCGGGGGAGGAGCCCCTTGTCTGAAGGTACAGGTCTTCAATGAAAGAGACCTCGATCTTTCCATCTTCGGGCGGGGGAAGGAGAGCGTCGCAAGATATGGCGGCGAAGCACAAAGGGACCAAAAGGAATAGAAGTTTTTTCATGGTTCAAGCTTTTTGTCGTTTGGTGGCAAAGCTAATCCCTTTTCCGGAAGACCGTACAAAAAAACAGATATTTAGCCGTTTGTGCGGAAAATTTCACGAGCCGGACACATCACTGCGCCCGGCCCGCTACTTAACCTAAACTTAAACTATGAAAAACTTCATTGCAAAGATGGAGATTATTTCCAAAAAAACAAATGTTTTTAGTAAAAAATCACATAAAATGCGTTAAAAAAATTCCAAAACGCATAAATATCCATCTTGTGTATATTATTCAGCCTTTTCTTGCCAATTAGCTTTAGAAACGGATTTTATGCGTAACTTAGTCGAAACAAATCCTCACCGATGAAGAAACTCCTGTTCTCTCTCCTGCTTCTGACGCTCTCTTGCCAGTGGCTGGGTGCCCAGCCGCCCCGTGTCCCCGAGTATGTGACTTTTGCCGGCGAGACGGTCCGGTTCGACCGTTCCGACCTGTACGAAAGGATGGACCGCGAGCTGCTGGCCTTTACCTATATGCATACGACCTCCATCTTGATGCTCAAACGCTCGGACCGCATCTTCAAGATTGTCGTGCCGATCCTTCGCCGTTACGGCATCCCGGAGGATCTGAAGTATCTGATGGTGATCGAAAGCAATCTGGATCCGCAGGCATTGTCGCCTGCCGGCGCCGCCGGACTCTGGCAATTCATGGCCGGGGCAGCGAAAGAATATGGATTGGAGGTCAATGCGAACGTCGATGAACGGTACAACATCGAAAAGGCGACTATCGCAGCCTGCCGCTACCTGAAACGTTCGTACAACCGTTTCGGGGATTGGATGAGCGTCGCGGCAAGCTACAATGCCGGCCCCGGAGCCATCTCCAGCAGGATGGAGGCCCAGAAGGAGAAGCGGGCGGCCGACCTCTGGCTGCTCAACGAGACCTCCCGATACATGTTCCGGGTCCTCGCAGCGAAGATGCTGTTCGAGGACCCGGCTGAATTCGGTTTCAATGTGCCCGAGGAGGACCGTTATCCGGTCATCGGGGTGAAGGAGGTCGTGGAAGTGAGCGACCCGATCGAGGACCTGACTGCTTTCGCAAAGGAGCACGGCGTCAGTTTCGCCCAGCTCAAGAGAGCCAATCTCTGGCTGCGGGAGTCAAAACTGAACAACAACTCGCACCGGAATTACGAAATCATCATTCCTCGCGACCCTGGCCGCCCTTAATCGATCTCAATCTGGCGGGATACGGGCGTCCGGGTTACTTCTTCCTTCTTCGGAAGCGTAATCGTCAGGACTCCGTCGTTCATCGCGGCAGCGATGTGCTCGACCTCGACTTCCTCAGGGATGATGAAGGTCTGGTGATAGGAAGCGTATGAGAATTCGCGACGGAGGTAGTTCTTTTTCTTGTCCTCCTTGTGTTCCTCTTTCTTCTCGAGGGAAATCACCAGTTCGTTGTCGTTCTCGACGCGGACCTTGAAATCATTCTTGGTCATGCCGGGTGCCGCAATCTCGACCTGATAGTCTTTTTCATTTTCCATGATGTTGACGGCAGGGGAAGCGAACTGCTTGGCAGGGGTCACTCTCCAAAGGTCGTCATCGAAAAACTCGTTGAAAATGCTGGGCAGCCAATCCTGGTTGCGTCTGTGTGCATAATGAACAGGTACCATAATATCAGTCTCCTATACTTTAAGTTTAACTTTCATTTTGTCCCCCGCCACCGTGGCGGGTTCGATGGGATATAAGGCAAAAGAGGGACCATCGCAAAAATGGGTTCAAAAAGTGACATTTTGTCACTAAATAACTGACAATCTGATACTTACGCTGCCATTTTGGCATAATTTCCAAAATGATTACATTTGTGAAAGCGATGGATCAGCGTACCTATATAGCGATTGACTTGAAATCTTTCTATGCCTCCGTGGAATGTGCCGCCCTCGGCCTCGATCCCTTGGAGACGAACCTCGTCGTCGCTGATCCCACCCGCACCGACAAGACGATCTGCCTGGCGGTCTCGCCTTCGCTCAAGGCCTATGGCATCGGGGGACGGGCAAGGCTTTTCGAAGTCATCCAGAAGGTCTCCCGGATCAACGCCGACCGTCGCCGTCACGCTCCGGGCCGGCGTCTCACCGGAAAATCCTCGTACGACCCCGAAGTGCGGTCCGATCCGTCCCTCGCCCTCGACTATATCGTCGCTCCGCCCAGGATGGCTGAGTATATGAAAGTCAGCAGCCGCATTTACGGCATCTACCTGAAGTTCGTTTCGCCCGAAGACATCCATGTCTATTCTGTCGATGAGGTGTTCATCGATGCGACAGAGTACCTTCGACTCTATCGCTGCACGGCGCACGAACTGGCGATGCGCATGATCCGGGACGTCCTTTCGACCACCGGTATCACGGCCACCGCCGGCATAGGGACCAACCTCTATCTGGCGAAAGTGGCGATGGACATCGAAGCCAAGCACCAGAAGGCGGACAAGGATGGCGTCCGCATCGCTGAGCTGGATGAGATGAGTTACCGGAGACTGCTTTGGAATCATCGTCCTTTGCGCGACTTCTGGCGCGTAGGACGTGGGATCGCCGCCCGGCTCGAGGCCGTCGGCATCGATACGATGGGGCGGCTGGCGCGTGCCTCGCTCGATCCCGGTTGGGAGGCCTGGCTTTACAAGCAGTTCGGAGTCAATGCGGAATTGCTGATCGACCATGCCTGGGGCTGGGAACCATGCACGATGGCTGCCATCAAGGCTTACAAGCCCTCCTCCAACAGCCTGGGGAGCGGTCAGGTGCTCACGAGCGCCTATGATTTTGAAAAGACACGTATCATCGTGATGGAGATGACCGACCAGCTGGTGCTGGACCTGGTCGAGAAACGTTTGCTGACCGACCAGATCGTGCTCAGTCTGGGCTACGATACCGCCAGCCTGTCCGGGCAGGAAAACTATAAGGGCCCTGTCTCGAGCGACTGGTACGGACGGACCGTTCCCAAGCCGGGGCATGGCTCGGTCAATCTGGGCAAGTTGACTTCTTCCACGAAACTGATCACGGAGGCCGTCGCAGACCTTTTCGACCGGATTGCGGACCGGCGCTTGCTCGTGCGCCACGTGGGCGTGACGGCTAACCATGTCGTGCCGGAGGATGGCGTGACGTACCGGCAGCTGGATTTGTTTGAGGAGGTGTCTGAGGAGGATGGGAAGGAGCGCAAGCGGCAGGAGGCGATCTTGGAGATCCGCCGCCGTTTCGGCAAGAACGCCATCCTCAAAGGGATGGATTTCGAGGAAGGGGCTACGACGATCGAGCGGAACCGGCAGATCGGTGGCCACAAAGCGTAGCGCGTATGGAAGACAGGAAAGATAAATACGACGATATCATCAATCGTCCGCATCCCGTTTCAGCGAAACACCGTCCCATGCCTTTGCAGGACCGTGCCGCCCAATTCTCTCCTTTTGCCGCCCTCACCGGGTTCGATGATGTCCTTTCCGACTCAGAGCGGAATGCAATTGAGACGCTTAGTCGTTGAGGCGGGCAGCAGATATTGGCGGGACTCCGTTCGCTTCGCTCACTCCGGCCCCTCCCACCGTTTCCTGCGTTCCTGCTTCGCCGGAACTTGTCTCCGGCGGGCCCCATCCCCCTTCCCGTGCCCGGGGGTGGGCACGCCCGCCAATGCCTGCTGCCCGCCTGCGGCAGCGACCGCGTTAAAGGTATTTCGCAAATAGGGCGGCGATGCGGTCTCCGCGGTCCAGGACGCCATTCACCAGCAAGACGGACGTGAGCGTCGCGCTTACGCACAACTTCCCGTCGCTCTTGCGATAGATATCCTGATCGAAGATGAACCGCACCCCTTCCCGTCGCACATTGAAGCACGACAGGAACTCTTCCTGACCCCGCAGCGGCGTCTTGTACTTGATCGTCACTTCGCTGACGACCATGTCCAAGCCTTCCTCGTGCCACTTCTGGAACGAGAAACCCTCATCTTTCAGCCACTTGTGCCGGGTGGCTTCCAGATAATGCTGGTAATTGGCGTTGTTGACGATACCCTGGATGTCGCACTCATAATCGCGCGTCTCCATTTCCAGGGTGTAAAGGTACTCCTTCATCAATAATTCGCCTCGTGGATTTCGAAGAATGCCTGGGGATGTGCGCAGACCGGGCAGATTTCCGGCGCCTTGGTGCCGACGACGATGTGGCCGCAGTTACGGCATTCCCACACCTTGACTTCGCTCTTGGCGAAAACGGCGGCGGTCTCCACGTTCTTCAGCAGGGCGCGGTAGCGCTCCTCGTGCTGCTTCTCGATGGCCGCGACGCCACGGAACTTGGCTGCCAGCTCCGGGAATCCTTCCTCTTCGGCGGTCTTGGCGAAACCCTCGTACATGTCGGTCCATTCATAGTTCTCACCCGCCGCTGCGGCGGCCAGGTTCTGGGCGGTGTCGCCGATGCCTTCCAGTTCCTTGAACCAAAGCTTGGCATGTTCCTTCTCGTTGTCAGCCGTCTTCAGGAAGAGGGCTGCGATCTGCTCAAAGCCTTCCTTCTTGGCCTTGGAGGCGAAATATGTGTACTTGTTGCGAGCCTGGGATTCGCCGGCGAAAGCGGCTTCCAGGTTTTTCTCAGTCTGGGTTCCTTTGTACTTGTTGCTCATGGCTTATTGTTTTGGGGTTAATTGGCTCTGCCTTTGCGCGTAGCGGGGAACTGGCGCAGCATTTCTTCCACGGAGAAGTCATCCTCGGGCGGACCGAGGATCTCATCGATCAGGTCGTAGGCCTCGTCGTTGAGGTCGAACAACTGAAGCAGTTGCTGCTTTTCGGCACCGTCGGGCATCGCTGCGACGTCTGTATCGTCCGGTAGGGCGTTGTCGATGTCCGTCACCTCCTGCTCGATCCCAAGGACAGTATCCTCGACTTGCGTAAGGATCTCCCGGATGCGCTTGAGGTCCGTGATCATCTTTTGTACGCGCTTGATCTCTTTCGTGTACTTCATTCTGCGTTCTCTTTTTGCTGGGACGCCCGCTGTACCTTGGCTGCCTGCTTCTTCCATTTTTCACGGGCCAGCTGCTGCATGTCCACGACTGCATCCCTCTCGTCCACGATCTCGTCACCGAGGATGGTCTCGATCACATCTTCCATCGTAAGGATGCCCTGGAATGAACCGTATTCGTTGATGATGATGGCAATCTGCTCTTTTTTCTCCAGCATGCCGTTCCAGACATCTACGATGGGTGTTTCCTCGGGGAAACTCTCCACCTCGCGGCGGATGTCCCGCAGGCGGGCGTCGAAACGGTCCTCAGCCATCAGCTGCAGCGCATCTACGCGCAGGATGTATCCTGTGATGTATTCATCGTTGTCGGCATAGACCGGAATGCGGCTGTGGTGGTAGAATCGACGGTCCTTGTAGAAGGCCTTGATCGTCATCGACTCGGGGGCGATGGCTGCCACGACGCGCGGGGTCATGGCGTCGCAGGCCGTGACTTCATCGATGTTGATCAGGTTCTGGATGATCTCATTCTCATCTTCGTCCAGTTCGCCGGACTCTTCCGCGACATCGGCCATGGCGCCCACTTCTTCACGGGAGATGGCGGTCTCGGAGGCCTTGGGTGTGATCCATTTTTGGATTTTTTCCACACACCAGACAATGGGGAAGAGCACGATGATCAACAGCCGGATCGCCTTGGCGGCAAAGCCCATCAGGGATTTCCAGTGACTGGTGCCGATGGTCTTGGGGATGATCTCGGAGAAGATCAGGATCAGCAGGGTCATCAAAGCGCTGACCAGGCCGAACCATTGCGAACCGAAGACCAGGGTCGCCTGCTTACCGACTCCCGCCGCACCGATGGTGTTGGCGATGGTGTTGAGCGCCAGGATGGCTGCGATCGGGCGGGACGAATCCAGCTTATACTGCTTCATCAACTTGGCGGGCTTGTAGCCCTCATCCTCCCGCATGGTGATGTAGGAGATCGGGGTGCTCATCAGGGTCGCCTCTAAAATCGAGCAGAGGAAGGAGATGAGCAGCGCGCCCAGCAGGTAGATGATCAGAAGTGCCATATCAGGCTACAAATATAATTATTTGATGGGAATAAGTATATTCTCCATCTCAGCCGCATCCGAGAATTTGAAGCGCGCCGGGATGTCTTGCCAGCCGCGTCCCTTCCAGTCAGCGAGGGCGAAGTCGCAGCCGGCGTCCCTTGCGCAGGCCCAGTCGTGGTCGGTGTCTCCGAAAAAGACCGTTTCCTGGGGGAGGATACGGACTCCCGCGCTCCCGGAAGCCATTTCGATACATCTCAGCAGCGGTTCCGGATGCGGTTTGTGGTGCGGGGTATCCTCGGCGCAGACAATATGGCCCAGATAGGGCACCATTTCGTGCAGGTATTTGTCGTATTCGAATTCGAAATGGCTGCGGGAAGTCACGACACCGGTCTCAATGCCGGTTTCCTTAATCCTTTTCAGCGCATCCAGCACACCCGGGAAGGGGGAGATGTGATGCGAAAGGGCGATGAAGTTTTCTTCCCACCGGTCGCCGAAAGTCTTCGCGTCTTCATAGCCATAGAGTCCCGCCACCTTGTTGCTCGGGATGCCGAAGGCCTTGTAGGCCTCTTCGTAGGGGATATCCCATCCGAGAAGCTCCCGGACGGTGACCACGAGGGACTCTACACCGGTCCTTTCCGTGTCGATCAAGGTCCCGTCTATGTCGAAAACGGCGAGTTTATACATGACGGACCAAAGATAATTGAAAAATAATCGCAAAAAAAGTTTGCTGCCTAAGAGTTTGGCACGGAGATTGAAAATGAATCAAGTGAACATTTTTTCATAAGAATAGTTTTTAGGTTAATGAGATTAGTTTTTGGTTAATTAGTGTTAGATTGGTAAAGATTAGCCCCGATGTGATATCGGGGCTTTTCTTTTTCGTGGGACTAAGCAGATTCGAACTGCTGACCTCTTGCGTGTGAAGCAAGCGCTCTAAACCGACTGAGCTATAGTCCCGATTGGGAGTGCAAAGATAGCAAGAAAAGTGAAAGGTACAAACGCCGCGGGGGAAAAAGATGAAATTATTTCCGGCGTACCCCACGGACCGGGTCGGCGGCGAGGGGGTCGTCCGGCCAGGCGTGCTTGGGATAGCGGCGGCGCAATTCTTTCCGCACTTCGAAGTAGGTGTCCTTCCAGAAACTGGCCAGGTCGGTGGTGAGCTGGACCGGCTTGTAACCCGGGGACAGGAGCTCCATCAGGACGGGGCGACGCCCGTCGTCGACGCGCGGGGTATCCACGAGGCCGAAACATTCCTGGAGCCGGACGCGAAGGACGGGGAGTTCAGCGCCCTGGCGGTAGTCCACGGCGATGCGGCTGCCGGTGGGGACCGTGATATGGGAGGGGGCGATACGCTCGACAGCGCGTTGCTGTTCGTAGGACAGGAGGCTCCGGAGGGCGGCGCAAAGGTCGATCCGTCGCAGTTCCGCGGCGGTTGTCGCAGTTCCCGCATATAGCGGGAGCCACTCTCCTGCGCGCTCCAAGACGGCGTCCGTGTCCAGGTCAGGCAGTCCGAGCTCCGGATGCCAGGCTGCGACCGTCGCGACGCGGCGCTGCTCCCGGGCGACTTCCTCCGACCAGTCGAACATCGAGCGTCCTTCCTTTCGTGCTGTTTCACACAGTACCTTCACGGCTTCCTCGCGGCTTTCAGACCCAAGCGGCCGGGAACGGACGAGCAGCATGCCGATCCGTTCTTCCCGGCTGGCGATCAGCGCGCCCCGTTTGCTGTCCCAGGCGATACGGTCGCGTGTCGTAGCCAGGGCAGGTAGGATGTCGGGTGAAAGCGGGGCAGCCAGGTAGATGCGTCCCGGCTGCCCGGGACGGACATTGACATCGGCTGCCGCCAGCCACTCATAGGCACCCAGGGCATCGGCGCCGTCCAAAGCGGCCCGGTCGCCGGATGATAGGGCATATTGCCCATATGATCCTTCGAGTGAATGCGCGATGCGTTCGGGATATGCCGCGGCGACCAGGATGCCGACGGCGAAAGGATCCGCTTCGGAGTCGTCTGCGTCCACCCTCGCCAGGTGGCGGTATTGTTCCGACAGGCGGGTCAGACGCCCCCAGCTGCCTTTTGAGGCTTTCCGCCTGCGGGCCTCCCGCAATGCTGCAATCCGAAGGCAGAGGTCGGCGCTGACTCCTTCTGCGGCGAGGGGGTCCTTTTCTTCCAGGAGGGCAGCGATGTCGCAGGCCAGAGCCTTATGCGCGGCGTCGGAGGCTTGTACGAGCATGTGCGCGATACGCGGATGGCAAGGGAATGCGGCCATCTTCCGGCCTACGGGCGTCAGGGCCCCGTCTTCTGTCAACGCGCCCAGCATTGTCAGCAGTCGGACCGCAGCGTTGACAGATGAAGCCGGTGGAGGTGTCAGCCAGGGCAAGTCTTCCACCGGGGCGGCACCCCACGCCGCAATGTCCAGGACGACGGAAGTGAGGTCCGCTTCCAGGATCTCCGGCCTCCGATGCGCTGCCATCCGGGTCTCGGTCGCAGCCGACCAGAGCCGGTAGCAGACGCCCGGTGCGACGCGTCCGGCACGTCCGGTGCGCTGGGTGGCCATGTCCAGGCTGATACGCACGGTCTTCAGCCCGCTCAGACCGTTGCGGGGGTCATATTCCATTTTCCGGCACAGGCCTGAATCCACGACGGCGCGTACGCCTTCAATCGTCAGCGAGGTTTCGGCGATCGGAGTGGCGAGAACGACTTTCCGGCTGCCGGCCGGACTGGGTGCGATGGCTTCTTGCTGCTCTTTCTGGGGCAGCAGGCCATACAAGGGATAGATATGTGTGGGGAAGAGCGCGTCGCCCAGAAGTTCCACGCAGCGGCGGATCTCCGCTTCTCCGGGCAGGAAGGCCAGAATGTCTCCTTCGGTCTCCCGGTGCGCCTGGCGGATGACATGGGAGACGGCCTCCGCGGCATTGCGCTCATCCGCCTCGACATCGGCGCGCAAGACCTTGACGGGGAACATCTTGCCTTCTCCTTCGACCAGGGGCAGGTCCAGTGTTTCGCAAAGCGGCCGGGCATCCAGCGTCGCTGACATGATGACCAGTTTCAGGTCAGGGCGCACGAGACGCCGGGCTTCCCGGACCAGCGCGAGGGTTGTGTCGGAGGTAAGGCTTCGCTCGTGGAATTCATCGAAAACCACCATTCCAATCCCTTCCAGCGTCGGGTCTTCGATCAGCATGCGCGTAAGGATGCCTTCGGTCAGGACCTCGATGCGGGTCGCGGCCGAGACGCGGGTCTCCAGGCGCATCCGATATCCAATGAGACCGCCGACGGGCGTGCCGGAAAGTTGAGCGAGCCGCAGGGCGATCTGGCGGGCGGCGAGGCGCCGCGGCTCCAGCATGAGGATCTTTCCGGGCGCAGACGGGGCGCCGTTCCGGGGCCCGGAATGAACCCTTGCGGGGAAGGGCCCCGAAACGGCATCTCCGTCTGCGCCCGTGTACGGACCTGCATCCAGCCCTGCGAGCATCGTCAGAGGCAGCAGGGTCGATTTGCCGGAACCGGGCGGAGCCGTGACGACGGCGCCGCCCCGGGCCCGTAAGGCACGGTTCAGTTCTTCCGCGATGCGGGCGGCCGGCAGCTGCAGCGCCGTGCTGTCTGTGACGTAAGAAAAATGCATTCCGAATGCGAATATAGCAATAATCCGGGAAGCGATTGTGCGGATTTCTTCTTATCTTTGTATGTAATAAAACGCAGCCGAAATGGTCAAGTCCCTGAACGAATCCGTCAAGTATATCGGCGTCGACGATCTCGACCTCGATCTTTTTGAAAGCCAGTATGTCGTACCCGAAGGCATGGCTTATAATTCCTATCTGATCCTGGATGAAAAGACCGCCATCCTGGACACCGTGGACGCCCGCAAGGGTGAGGCCTGGAAAGTCCGCCTTACGGAAGCGCTGGACGCCCGTAAGCCCGATTATCTGGTCGTCCATCATATGGAGCCCGACCATTCTTCCCTGATCGCCTGGGCCCTCCAGACCTTCCCTGGCCTGACCCTGGTCGCCAGCGCAAAGGCGCTTCAGATGCTTCCCCAGTTCTTTGAGGATTTCGACTTCAGCGGGCGCACGATGGCGGTGAAGGAAGGGGATGTCTTGTCCCTGGGCAAACACAGCCTGCAGTTCATTGGCGCTCCGATGATCCACTGGCCCGAGGTTGTTATGACTTTCGACGCCGCGGATGGCGCACTCTATAGCGCGGATGCGTTCGGCAAGTTCGGCGCTCTGTCGAAATGTGGTTTCTACGGCCGCGATGATGATGACTGGGCCTGCGAGGCGCGGCGCTATTATTTCAATATCGTGGGCAAATACGGCGTTCCGGTCCAAACCCTCTTGAAGAAGGTGGCGGCCCTTCCTGTGAAGACCATCCGGCCTTTGCATGGCCCCATCCTGGAGGTCAATCTGGAGCAATATGTGAAACTTTACGACACCTGGAGCAAATACGAGCCTGAAAGCGAAGGCATTTTCATCGCCTGCGCATCCATCCATGGGGGTACCCTCGAAGCGGCGCAGAAACTTGCGGTGATCCTTCGCGAAAAAGGCGCTCCGAAAGTGGTGGTCAGCGACCTGTGCCGTTCCGATATCGCTGAGAATGTGGAGGATGCCTTCCGTTATCCGACGATGGTCGCGGCAGCCGCTTCCTACGACGCCGGCCTGTTCACCCCGATGCACGACTTCCTGCACCGGCTGCAAATGAAGGGTTATTCCAAGCGCCGTGTCGCACTGGTCGAAAACGGCTCATGGGCGCCGTCCGCGGCCCGCGTGATGCGTGAAATGCTGGGTGCCATGAAAGATGTGACGGTCCTTGATCCGGCCGTGACGATCCGCAGCCGCCTCAAGGCTTCAGATATCCCGGCGCTCGAAGCGCTGGCGGACGCCCTGCTGGGCTGATCTTATTTATAGAGGTCTCCGAGCGAGAAATTCTTCCAGACCGGCATCGCGGGATCGTCGACCGTAGCGTCGAGGACGACCGCCTGACCGTTGATCACACTCTGCTCCAGGAACTGTTTCTGCAACTCCCAGGTCGGAACGAAATTGGCTGCCATGTCGTGCGTGTGGCCGACATACCGATAGATCGAATAGGCGTATCCGTTCTTGGACAACACTTTCTCAACCAGCGACTTGCTGCCATACATCCCCCAGCGTCCGAAACCCATCTTGTCGTAGTTGACAATCTTGTCGTCGGTGCCGTGGAAGAGCAGCTGGGGCGGGGGAGCGACGGTATATACCGGCAGTCCGCTGTCCGACATGATGGCGCCGGCGAAGGACATCACGCCCCGGAAACGGAAACCGTCCGGCAGCAGGGCCGTACGCTCCGTGGGACTGCAGGTCTCCAGTGCGCAGGATAGTGAAATCATCGCGCCGGCCGAACTGCCGGAGATCACCAGGTTGTCGGTGTCGACGCCCAGTTCGTCGCCATGCTTCGAAAGGAAGGCGATGGCAGAGAATACATCCTCCACGCCGATGTCCACTGCACGCTTGGTATACTGTGCGCTTCCGATCAGGTGAAAGAGGTCGAAACGCATCTCCACGCCCTTCAGACCCAGGCGGTAGTCTACGGACACCACGCCGTATCCATTCTCCGTCAGGATCTTGAACCAGGGATTGTGGGAAGGGTCGTCGCGACGGCCGCTGATGAACCCGCCTCCGAAGACAAAGAGGATCGTGGGTTTCGGTTTGCCGTCCAGCGTTGTCTGCGAGCCCGCAACAGGCGGGTAGACATCCAGGAACAGGTCACAGGTGTCCCGGTGGGCAAACAGGTGCGTGGTCTTCGGCAGTACGATGGCCTTCACGCTGTCCGAGGGGGTCAGCAACTCAGTGATTTCCTCGGTCATGGAAGGCTTTGCTCCTTCCTGGTTTGTCTGGGCGAAAGCCGTCGCAGCCAGCATCAGGCAGGCAGCTATGCAGAGTACTCTTTTTTTCATTGGTTCCAGGGTTTATTCCGGCAGTCCGCGGCCGTGGCAGTTCTTATATTTCTTACCGCTGCCGCAAGGACAGGGATCGTTGCGGCCCACGCGCTTTTCGACGCGGACCGGGGTGTTGGAACGCTGTTCGCCGTTGGTGACCAGGTCGGTACGGCGCGTCTGCATCTGGCTCATGTCCGTCCGTTTCGGCTGGGCAGCCCGGGTCGGAGCCTCGTCGCGCAGCGGGATGAAGGCGCGCAGCAGGAAGGAGAGCACGTCCTTGTACAGGGTCTCCAGCATTTCGGCGAAGAGGTTGTAGCTCTCGATCTTGTACACCACGATCGGGTCTTTCTGCTCATAGGAAGCGTTCTGGACGCTCTGCTTGAGGTCGTCCATCTCACGCAGGTGCTCTTTCCAGTGTTCATCGATCTGGTAGAGGGTGATGACCTTCGAGACGGTCTTGGCGACCTCGCGGCCCTCGGTTTCGTAGGCTTTCTTCAGGTTGACGGAGAGCGTCATCTGCTTGCGGCCGTCGGAGACGGGGATGGCGATGTTCTGGTACATCGAGCCCTGCTTCTCATAGACTTCCTTGATGACAGGGTAGAGTTTGGTGGAGAGGCCCTCCATGCGGCGGGTGTACACCTCGTGCATGTGCTCGCAGAGTTTGTCGGCGATGTCGTCTTTGCGGGCCTTGTTGTAGAACTCCTCGTCGAAACCCAGGTCGATGGACAGCTGGGCCATCACGTATTCCTCGAAATCCTGGTAGGACATGCCGTCCGCCTTCGCCACGATGAGGTTGGAGGTGTCGAGCATCATGTTCTGGATGTCGATTTCGATCTTGTCACCGGAGATGGCGTCGCGGCGCAGGGAGTAAACGGAAGTGCGCTGGTCGTTCATCACGTCATCATACTCCAGCAGGCGCTTACGGATGCCGAAGTTGTTCTCCTCGACCTTTTTCTGGGCCTTTTCTATGGCATTGGAGAGCATCGAAGCCTCCAGCACGTCATCTTCGGCCATGCCGAGACGGTCGACCATGCTCGCGATCCGCTCCGAGCCGAAAAGGCGCATCAACTTGTCTTCCAGGGATACGTAGAAGGTTGAACTACCCGGATCACCCTGACGGCCGCTTCGGCCTCGCAACTGACGGTCTACGCGGCGGGAGTCGTGCCGCTCGGTGCCAAGGATCGCCAGGCCGCCCGCGGCCTTGACTTCCGGCGAAAGCTTGATATCCGTACCACGGCCCGCCATATTGGTGGCGATGGTGATGCGGCTGCTCTGTCCGGCCTGTGCGACGATTTCTGCTTCGCGGGCATGCTCCTTCGCATTCAGGACGTTAGGCTTGACGCCGCGCAACTTGAAGAGGCGTTCGAGCAGTTCGGATGTCTCGACGTCGGTCGTACCGATCAGGACCGGGCGTCCCGCCTTGGAGAGCTCGATCGCACGGTTGATGACGGCGTTGTATTTGGCTTTCTTGGTCTTGTAGATCAGGTCGTCCTGGTCGTCACGGATGACCGGCTTGTTGGTCGGGATCACGACGACGTCCAGTTTGTAGATGCTCCAGAATTCACCCGCTTCCGTCTCTGCCGTACCGGTCATGCCGGCGAGCTTGTGGTACATGCGGAAGTAGTTCTGGAGGGTGATGGTCGCGAA
>CAMJHJ010000033.1 GCA_946405485.1 uncultured Bacteroidales bacterium
AGTCGCGGATGCAGTCGTTCTTCTTGCGCAGGTCCATGCCGCGGTCGTAGGTCTCGATATACTCGAGGGCCACCTTCTTGTTGATGGACATCAGGGACTCCACCACCTGGCGGCGGATCTCCTGGCTGGAGATCTTGTCATAGATATACAGATTGTCCACGATGGAGACGACGACGTCCTCGGGGCAGGGCTGCCCGGCGGTGACATAAGCGAGACGGATGCCGTTCATCAATTTGATCCGGTCGTATTCTTCATAGGTGCCGTTGGTTTTGCGGACTTCCATAATATAAGGCTTTAAGAATTAGTATGTTACGTTATTATTTAGTGCAAGTTTGGTCCGGATGGAGGGTGAAGAAGAACGGACTGCCAGCAGACAATCCGACGACTTGGGCTCCATTTTCCTGTACAAAGTTGGCCCATATCCGACGGTAAAGCAAAGGAGGAAGACGAAACTTATCAACATCTTTTTAACACCGGAAAAAAAAACTAAATTTGTCCCCCGAAACAAAGCACGCGTATCATGCAGAAAATCATCATTCTCGATTTCGGGTCCCAGACCACGCAACTGATCGGCCGCCGTGTCCGCGAGACCGGAACCTTCTGCGAAATCCTCCCGTACAACCGCTTCCCTGTCGGAGATCCTGATATCATCGGTGTCATTCTCAGCGGCTCTCCGCTGAGTGTATATGCCCCGGATTCGTTCCATCCCGACCTCTCCCCCATCGTCGGCAACTATCCGGTCCTGGGCATCTGTTACGGCGCCCAGCTCCTGAGCCAGACCTATGGCGGGAATGTGGAATCCGCGGGCACCCGGGAGTACGGGCGTGCGATGCTGGGCAGCATCGATCCGGATTGCGCACTCTTCAAAGGAATCCAGGCACCCACGCAAGTCTGGATGAGCCATGGCGACTCGATCACGGCCCTCCCGAAGGGATATAAGGTGGCGGCTTCGACCGACAGCGTCCGTTTCGCCGCTTTCGAAAGTACTACGGCGCCCGTCTGGGGCGTTCAGTTCCATCCCGAAGTGGAGCACACCCTCTCCGGCCGTCAGTTGCTGGAAAACTTCGTCGTCGGCATTTGCGGCAGCCGCCGGGAATGGACGAACGCTTCCTTCATCGAGACTACGGTCGCCGAGTTGAAGGAGCAGCTGGGACAGGACAAGGTAGTGCTGGGACTGAGCGGCGGTGTGGATTCCACGGTCGCCGCGGTTCTGTTGCACCGTGCCATCGGGGAACGGCTGCATTGCATCTTCGTCAATCACGGCCTGCTGCGCCAGCACGAGTTCGAAGACGTGCTGGCCGTCTATAAGGAACTGGGCCTTAATGTCAAAGGCGTGGACGCCTCGGCTCGTTTCTATGCGGACCTGGCGGGCGTGACCGACCCGGAACAGAAACGCAAGATCATCGGCGCGGACTTCATCAAGGTCTTCGACGAAGAGGCGTTCAAGATCCGCGACGTCAAATGGCTGGCGCAGGGCACTATCTATCCCGACCGCATCGAGAGCATGAATATCACAGGCAAGACCATCAAATCCCACCACAACGTCGGAGGTCTTCCGAAAACGATGCAACTCCGGCTTTGCGAGCCGCTGAAATGGCTGTTCAAGGATGAGGTGCGCAACGTCGGCCGGCGTCTCGGCATCCCGGAAGAACTGGTGGGCCGGCATCCTTTCCCCGGTCCGGGACTTGCGGTCCGCGTGATGGGCGAAATCACGCCCGAGAAATTGCAGGCCGTGCGGGAAGCGGACGACATTTTCGTCCGGGGACTGAAGGAATGGGGGCTCTATGACAAGGTGTGGCAGGCCGGCGCCGTCCTTCTGCTGGATAAGACCGTGGGGGTGCTGGGAGACGAGCGCTCCTTCGCAAACGCCGTGGCGCTACGCGCCGTGACGAGCATCGATGCGATGACGGCCGACTGGGCGGCACTCCCCTATGAGTTCCTGCGCCACATCAGCAATGAAATCATCAACAAGGTCCGCGGGGTCAACCGTGTCTGCTATGACATTTCCTCGAAACCTCCGGCAACGATCGAGTGGGAATAAGCCCCCAAAACTTGCGTATTTCCATATATTTTTCTTATCTTGCAAGTCCTTTCGCTTCGCGGAGCGCTAATCCATTCTGACTATGGCACTATTCAAGCAGGAGTTGGCCATCGACCTGGGAACGGCCAACACAGTGATTCTACGGGATGACAAAGTCGTCCTGGACGAACCCAGCATCATTGCGATCGAGACCAAGACCGCCAAGTTGTTCGCTATCGGCAACGAGGCGCAGTTGATCGAAGAGCATACGAACCCCCGCATTTATACCATCCGCCCGTTGATGAACGGCGTCATCGCTGACTATGATGCCGCCGAGATGATGCTGACCGGATTCATCCGCAAGGCGACAGGCGCGCGCAAGGGCCTCTTCGCCCCGACGCTCAAGATGGTCGTCGGCATTCCCGGCGGTTCCACGCCCGTGGACATGCGCTCGATCCGTGACTCCGCTTCGCACGCAGGCGCTCACGAGCTCTACATGATTTATGAGCCCATGGCGTCCGCCCTGGGTATCGGCCTGGACGTCACCGCCCCGAACGGAAACATGGTGGTCGACATAGGCGGCGGCACGACGGAGATCGCCGTGATTTCCCTCGGAGGTATCGTCGAGTCGTCCAGCATCCACGTTGCCGGCAATGAGATCACGACGGACATCATCGACTACATGGGCCAGCAGCACAACATCAGCATCGGCCGTACGACTGCGGAGCAGATCAAGTTCTCGGTCGGCTCGGTGCTGCAAGAACTTCCTCCCGAGGAAGCCCCGAAGGATTATCTGGTCATCGGCCGCAACATCGTGACCGCCCACCCGACTCAGGCGGAAATCAGCTACAGCGAGATCGCCGGATGCATCGACAAGACGATCGCCAAGATCGAAAGCGAGATCATCAAGGTCCTCCAGCGCACCCCGCCGGAGCTCTATTCCAACATCGTCGTGAACGGCATCTGGCTCGCCGGCGGCGGTTCGCTGCTCAGGGGTATCGCCAAACGTTTCTCCGACAAGGTCAACATTCCCTTCCATATCGCCGAAGATCCGCTCAAGGCTGTGGCCCGCGGCACTTGTATCGCCCTTAAAGGCACGGATGTCTATCCTTTCCTGATGAAATAAGAGCCCGTCCGGCTATCAGACATTGCTCCGCCCGTTTCAGCTGACCCTGATCGAGCGGAGTAAATATAATATGGGGAATATCTCGAGACGTCCGATCAGCATCTCGACCATACAGGAAATCTTGAGCACGGTCGGAAATGCGGCGAAATTGGACATGGAGCCGACATCCCCGAAACCGGGGCCGACATTGCCGATACAGGCTACGGAGGCTGTGACGCCCGTGATGAAGTCCTGGCCGAAAACGAGATTGACCGCAGCGAAAACGACCACGACAAGCAGATAGCAGAAAATGTAGCTGAATGCATCGTTGACCTGGTCGTCCGAACGGGTGCGTCCGTCCACCCGGACGGCCTGGACCCGGTTCGGGCTTACGGTGAGCCCGACCTTCCGATGGATCCCTTTGGCGGCCAGGATGGCCCGGTCTATCTTGATCCCTCCGGAAGTGGAACCGGAACAACCGCAGATCAGAGAGCAGATGATGAGCACCGACATGCTGAGCGGGGGCCACAGCGTCGTGTCCTGCGTGGCAAATCCGGTCGTCGTTGCGATGGATGCGACCTGGAAAGACGCGTCCCGCAGTGCGCTTCCCAGTGATGGATAGTTCCCTTTTACCAACAGGTCGATCGTGATAAGGATCATGGCAAGAGCGACCAGGGACATGAATACCTTGATGGTTTCGGATTTCCAGAGATATTTGGGCCGTCCGGAGAGGAACGCCAGGAAAAGAATGCCGAAATGGACACCTGCGGCAAGCATGGAGACCGTCAAGACGAGCTCTGCAGCAGGGTTCGCATAATATGCGATACTCGCATTACGGACGCAGAAGCCGCAGGTACTGCAGGCGGACATGGCGTTGGTAAGCGCATCGAACCAACCCAATCCCGTGAATTTCAAAGAGAAGAAAGAAATCAGGGTCAAAACGACGTAAGTGATGAGCATCCGGTTGGCGAAACTGGCATTCCGCTCTCCCGCGAAAGGCTCCCGGGCCACGCTGGAGATTTCCGCCCCGGACAAGGTCGATTTATCCGCACCTTGCGTGATCATGGAGAACAAGGTAACGATGCCTACGCCACCGACCCATGCCGTGGAGATGCGCCAGAACTGAAGCCCTCGCGGAAGTGCTTCGATATCATTCAAGATAGAAGCTCCGGTCGTCGTAAATCCGGATACGCTCTCGAAGATGGCATTGACAGGAGTAAACTCGCCGCCATAAAACAGGAAAGGAAGCATACCGAAAAAACAGGCGAACAACCAGGCCCCCACGACGATGCTGTTCCCCTCCCGGAAAGACAGGCGATGATGGGCCTTACGGGCAAAGATGAGCGGGAATAAACCGACGCTGCCTGTAAGGAGAGCCGAGAAGAAAAGCGAAAGCCGGCTGTCATCCCCCGGTGTCATTAAGGCAATCATGCCCGACACGGTCATAAGCGCCGCGACGAGCAACAGGGAGATGCCGATAAACCAGCTGATAACCTTCCAATTCATGTTCACCGTTCTTACGTGGCAAAATTATTCCGTCCGACATCATTTATCAACACAATATTTTTTATATTTGCATTGAAAATATCAATATACGACATGACCTTGCAACAATTGCGATATGTCATCGCCATCGATGACTATCGGAGTTTCGGCAAAGCAGCCGAAGCCTGCGGCCTGACTCAGTCGACACTGAGCCTGATGGTCAAGAAATTAGAAGAAGAACTGGATGTGCAGATCTTTGACCGGGATTCACATCCCGTCGCGCCGACAGAAATAGGCCGGAAGATCATTGACCAGGCAAGGATTGTTTTATATAACGCGGACCAGATTTCTGACTTGACCCGTTCAGAGAAAGAATCACTGTCCGGTCCGCTCCGGATCGCACTCATATCCACCACGGCCCCGATTCTGATCCCGAGCCTTTTCAATTATTTCGGGACGCATTATCCCGCCATTTCCTTGCAAGCGGAAGAAATGCTCACCAGTACCATCGTGGACAAGCTCCGGAAGGCCGAGATAGACATAGGCATCATGGCAGGTCCCTTACAAGCAGCGGACCTTTTGGAAATCCCTCTTTATCACGAGAGATTCCTCGCTTATGTTTCGCCGGACCATCCTGCCTATGCCGAAAAGGAGATCACTCCCCGGCAGTTATTCAGGTATCCGGTCTGGATCATACGCGACGGCGTCCGGCGACTGGATCCGAAAGACCTAAAAAAAGCCGATTTCACCTATGAACGCTATTTCGAAGGCGGACGAGTGGGTATCCTGGTCCAGGTCGTAAACGACAATGGAGGCATCACCATCATTCCCGAGACACATGCCAGACTGATCATGTACAGCCAGCAACAAAACCTCCGCCCTATCGTCGATCCCGTGCCAAGCCGGACGGTTTCTCTCGTAATCAGGAAGGATTATATACACGAAGCCAGATTGAATGCCGTGGTGGATGCGGTCAAACAAGCCCTCCCCGGCAACCTTCTGGAAAGCGTCATCCGGCAGGGCCGGCTGATCCTGTAGGTAATATGGGACAGGCGGTCGCTTACCGGGCGATCATGGCCCGGTTAGACTTACCGTCTATGCAGATGCGCAGGGGATCCGGGAAGCGGACATGACGCACATAAGGCGTTTCCGAGACAGCCGGCAGCGCGTCCAGGACCGCAAAATCAAGGCCTTCCTCCTTGCGCGCGAATTCATTGACATTGATGTATCCGACATTGAAGGAAGTCAGGTTCTGAAAGAAATGCGTCCCCTGGCTAGGGTCGATCTGGAAGTGCTCCAAGGCACATTCTACGATGGCCTTCGCTTCGGAAATGTCGCTCCAACGGACCGGGACGCCCAACGAAGGCTGCGTCGTCCCCCAGCGTCCGAATCCGATAAGGACATACCCCAGACCCTCTTTCTGCATCTGCGCATTGATGGCAGACACGTCGCGAGCCATATCGTAAGTCTTCAAGACATCCCAGGCCGCCGGTTTGATATAAACGACGTCCTGCACGCCTTCCACCCATCCGGTACCCAGCGCGCAACGGGAAGTCAGGATGGATCCGGACTGGTCCACCTGATCCCAGTTAACCTCCGCATAACGCGTATCGACTGAAATCGGGCGCACCTGCAGGACAGAGAAAACCGTTTCGCCGGAGGGTTCCACCTCCGCCGCGAACTCAATCTCCACGTCGCATTTCATCTCATCCTTCGTAATCTCCAACAAGCGGGCCGTGATCTGCGCCAGCGGGACCGTGTTGTATTTCAGCATCTGGGCGAAGGTGATATACTTCGGTCCTTCGGGGAAAGCGGAATCCACGATCCGCATGTTGGCCATATCCCAGGTGGAAGCGACCTTTGCGAAGGACGGGAAAGCGTAACAATCCGTGACATTGAGCTTTTCGAGGTTGACGGCATCGTCGACGGACGTCCGGAACTGTTCCGGGCGCAGGTTGAGAGCATAGACCGTCTTCTGCGTGTCACTCATCGTCAGGTCTGGCGTCGAAGTCTGCAGGACATGCTTCGGATAGCGGGGTGAGAAACGCAGGACCTGCTCGCCGTCCACGACGGCTTTACCCAGGCCGTAAGCCAGCTTCACGATTCCCTCTTCCGCCTTCTCATGCCCGACGGGATAGAAGTTGAGCGAACGGGCCACGCCGGACAACGTCGGGAAATACAGGCCGCCCTCCACACTCCCGCAAACCTCCTGGATCACGATGGCCATCTTCTCCTCGGAGATGACGTTGCCGGAGGAAACGACATAGCCGCGGGCTGAAGCGAAGAACGTACTGGCATACACGCTCTTGATCGCCTTGGAAAGGAGCCGGAGCTGCTGGTCTTCATTCTCCACGTGCGGGACCATATAAGTCGAATAGACGCCGGCAAAGGGCTGATGGTAAGAGTCCTCCAGTTTGGAAGAGGAACGCACGGCCAGCGGCCGCCGGGAAACCCGCGCGAAGATGCGGAGCGCGTCCATCAGATCCTGCGGCAGGCGCGACGCGACAAACTCGGACAGGATGTCGATGTCGGAAGTGTCGGAATTGACGATATAGGTCAGACCGTTTTCAGCGATGAAACGGTCAAAGAAATCAGTCGTAATCACCAAGGTCCGGGGCACGGACACGCGCACATCTTCCCATTGGTCATACAGATTGTATTTCTGGAGGATGTGGTTCAGGAAGGCCAGGCCGCGTGCCTTGCCTCCCAGTGAGCCGCTGCCGAAGCGGGAGAACCAGACCGTGTCATTGAATGTCTCCGGATTGAAAGCCGCGACGACGCCCAGCGCCTGGGAGATGCGGAAATCATGGATCAGCTTGACATCGTGGTCCCGGTGCGATTCGAAGGTGGCATAATCCGTCGCCCGGATGGGCTTGAGGATGCGAGCCAGCGGGAAAAGCCCGCGCGCGTACAGCCATTTGGAAAGATAGTTGTTGTCCGAAAGATGGCGGAAAGCCCTGGGTTGGATCTCCCGGATGACCATCTCGAACTCATAGAGGTCCCTGGCTCGCGCGATCTCCTCCCCGCTGTCGGGATCCTTGACGACAAAGTCACCGAATCCGAATTCCCGCTCCATATAATCTTCCAGTTCCTGGGTCAGGATCTTGGAGCGCTTGTTAAGGAATCCGACACCCAGTTCCCTGGCAACCTCACGCATGTTTTCCTGCGAGGACTGCATCAGGAAGGGCATTCTGGGATCGTCCGCACGGATCATCTTGCAAAGGTCCACGCCCGCATCCGACTTTTCATCGGCACGTTTGTCCCCTTTCTTCAAGACGAAGCCTACATCGGAGATCACTCCCAACAGGTTGTTCTTGTACTTCTGGTATAAGGCGACCGCATCGGCGTAATTGTTCGCCATCAGGAGCTTGGGGCGGGAACGTTTCCGCTGGATCTGCTCCCGCTCGTTGAGCGTGTCCTTGATGGAAGAAGCGTTCTGCTGGAGGACGATCTTGTACAAGGCGGGAAGATAGGTGGAGATATAGCGGATGGAATCCTCCACAAAAAGGATGGCGCGCACGCCGGACCCCAGGACATCATCCTCCGAATTCTTCCGGTCCTCGATCAACTTGATGATCGCAATGAGGAGGTCGGCGGAATTGTTCCAGCGGAAAATGTAATCAATGCAGGAGGTGTCGTAGTTCTCAAACTTGCGGTACACCTCCCGCGAAAACGAGGACATCAAGACAATCGGCATCTCAGGGTCGTAGGCCTTGGCCCTGGTCGAGAAATCAAATACGCTGATCTCACCCACGAAATACATCGTGATGACGAGGTCGAAACGTTCCCCTTTTTCAAGGAGGTCCAGAGCCTGCGCCGTCGTCTCCACACGCCGGATCTCGGGCGGGTTACTCAACTCGAGCTCCGCATACTCCTGGGAAATCTGTTTCTCAATACGACCGTCCTCCTCCAGGGAGAAACGGTCGTAGCTGCTGCAAATCAGCAGGATCCGGCGGACCCTGCGAGCCATCAATGCCGACTGTTCTTTCATTCTTTATACGAGTCCCTGGTCCATCATCGCATTGGCGACCTTGATGAAGCCGGCGATATTGGCACCCTTGACATAGTTGACATAACCGTCCTCCTCCGTGCCGTACTTGATGCAAGCCGCATGGATATCGGACATGATCCGGTGGAGCTGGGCGTCCACTTCCTCGGAAGTCCAGCGCTGACGGATGGAGTTCTGGGTCATTTCCAGACCGGAAGTGGCCACGCCGCCGGCATTGGACGCCTTACCCGGGGAATAAAGGATCTTCGCGGACTGGAACACCTCGATCGCCTCCGGCGTGGAAGGCATGTTGGCGCCTTCCGTGACGCAATAGCAACCGTTCGCGACCAGCGTACGTGCGGCATCGCCGTTGAGCTCGTTCTGGGTCGCGCAAGGCATGGCGATATCGCATTTGATGCCCCATGGCTTCTCTCCCGGGAAATACTTCGCATCCGGATATTTCACCGCATATTCCTTAATACGGCCGCGGACTACGTTCTTCAGATGCTGGACATAGGCGAACTTCTCTTCGTCAAGTCCGGCAGGGTCGTAGACGAAGCCGTCGGAGTCGGAAAGGGTTACGACCTTGGCTCCCAGCCGCATCGCCTTCTGCGCGGCATACTGGGCCACGTTGCCTGCACCCGAGATGACGACCGTCTGGCCCTCGAAGCCCTTGCCGCGGGTTGCGAGCATCTCCTGCGCGAAATAGCAGGCGCCGTATCCGGTCGCTTCCGGACGCAGCAGGCTGCCACCCCAGGCCTGGCCCTTACCGGTCAGGGTGCCGGTAAACTCGTCGCGCAGACGCTTGTACTGGCCGAAAAGGAAACCGACTTCACGGCCACCCACGCCGATGTCACCGGCCGGCACGTCCGTATCGGCACCGATATACTTCTGGAGTTCGCTCATGAAGCTCTGGCAGAACCGCATCACTTCCGAATCCGACTTGCCTCGGGGGTTGAAATCGGAACCGCCCTTGCCGCCACCCATGGGAAGCGTGGTCAGGCTGTTCTTGAAAGTCTGTTCGAAAGCGAGGAACTTCATGATACTGAGGTTCACGCTCGGATGGAAACGGATGCCGCCCTTATAGGGGCCGATCGCGCTGTTCATCTGCACACGGAATCCGCGGTTGATGTGGATCTCTCCGCTGTCATCCATCCAGGGGACGCGGAAAATGATCACCCGTTCAGGCTCCACGATCCGCTCCATGATCTTGTTCTCGATCAGATGCGGATACGCTTGCAGGTAAGGAGCAACGCTGGTCAGGACCTCCCGCACAGCCTGATGGAACTCAAGCTCACCGGGATTCTTCGCAATCAGGTCGGACATGAATGTCTCGACGTACTTCTGGGCAAATTTCTCCATAAGAATCAGGTTTTACACTAAACTAACAATAAAGAAAAACTACTAACATCCGACAAGATAGGAAAAAATGCCCAAAACTGTTCCGGAGACGGGAACTTTTTAAAAATATTTTAATAGTTTTGCCGTCCGATGGCACACCTGGGGGAAATACTTTCACTGATTGTCGCATTCTGCTGGACCGCTACCGCGTTGGCCGCAGACGAAGCCAGCCACCGCATCGGAGCCATGAGCGTCAACGTGATCCGGCTCTTGCTCGGGTCCGTTTTCCTGGGCCTGATCCTCTGGCTGACCACCGGAACACCCTATCCCGCCTTTGCCGACGGCAAGGCCTGGCTGTGGCTGGCCTTGTCAGCCCTGGTCGGCTATCTGTTCGGTGACTGGTGTCTCTTCAACAGCTATCTGGTCATCGGCGCCCGCTTCGGGCAGTTATTCATGACGCTCGCGCCCGTAATGGCAGCCATTTCCGCCTGGGCGCTGCTGGGCGAGACATTGAGTCTCAGATCCATCCTGGCTATGGCGGTCACTTTGAGCGGCATCGCCATCTCCATCCTGAGCCGGGACAAAGACCATCATATCCGTTCCACTCTGCCGTTGAAAGGCATTTTGCTGGGAATCGGTGCCGGAACCGGTCAGGGTGTAGGCCTCGTACTCAGCAAAATCGGCATGCAGCACTATTCCGCCGCCATCCCGCCCGATGCGCCTGCGATGATGGAGACGATGATGCCCTTCGCGGCCACGATGATCCGTGCTCTGATAGGAGGTTTCAGTTTCTTGCTTGTCATGACGCTTACGCGGCAGAGTCACATGCTCCGAGCCGCATTGAAGGAGAAGAAGGGCATGCGCTATACGGTTCTGACCACCCTGTTCGGCCCCGTACTGGGAGTTTCCCTCTCACTGATGGCGGTCCGCTATGCCAATGCCGGCATCGCTTCCACCCTGATGGCTTTGACGCCCGTGCTGATCATCCTCCCTTATGCCCTGATCCACAAACAACGGGTTCGCGCACGGGAATTAATAGGAGTTGCTGTCAGCATGACCGGTGTCGCCCTTTTTTTTTTGCTGTAAAAAATTCGATTTTTTTCAAAAAAAGGCTTGCAGATAAAAATTTATTCCCTACCTTTGGTTCCAGCAATGAGACACAACGCAGCATATTCTTTCTTCTGGTGGCGCCTGTTTGATACGATCGGACAGGAGTTATCGGTGTAGATGTGTCTGCGCTCAATGCGAGCCTAAAATAGACAAAGTTTAACTTGATGCTGTCCGGTCAGACCGGACAGCATTTTTTTATAAACCGACAAGTATTTAACTTTACATAAATTTTCAAAGCATTATGAAACAGAAAAAATTCATCCTCCCCGAGAGTGAGATCCCGCAGGCATGGTTCAACATCCAGGCAGTGATGCCCAACAAGCCTCAGCCCATCCTTCATCCCGGCACCCGTCAGCCCCTCAAGGCGGAAGACCTTTATCCGATCTTCTGCGAAGAATGCTCCAACCAGGAACTGGATACGGTCCACGAATGGATCCCCATCCCGGAGGAGGTCCGTCAGCAATATGCGGCCTATCGTTGTACTCCGCTGGTCCGCGCCTATGAACTCGAAGAAGCACTCGGTACTCCGGCGCATATCTATTTCAAGAATGAGAGCGTCTCCCCTGCCGGTTCACACAAACTGAACTCCGCTTTGGCGCAGGCCTACTATGCCAAGAAGCAGGGCATCACCAATATCACTACAGAGACCGGCGCCGGCCAGTGGGGCGGTGCCCTTTCCTACGCGGCCAAGAAATTCGGCATCGAATGCGCCGTCTACATGGTCAAGGCCAGCTATAACCAGAAGCCTTACCGCCGTTCCATCATGCAGACCTTCGGTGCCGCGATCACTCCTTCGCCGTCCATGTCCACCCGTGCCGGCAAGGACATCCTGACCGTCAATCCCAACGACCAGGGTTCCCTGGGCTGCGCAATTTCCGAGGCCATCGAACTGGCCGTGAGCACGCCGAACTGCAAATACACCCTCGGTTCCGTGCTGAACCACGTCTGCCTGCACCAGACCGTCATCGGCCTGGAGGCGGAGAAGCAGATGGCCCTGGCCGGAGAATATCCGGACATCGTGATCGCCTGCTTCGGCGGCGGTTCCAACTTCAGCGGCATCGCTTATCCTTTCATGCGCCACAACATCCAGGACGGCAAGAAGACCCGTTTCATCGCGGCCGAGCCCGCCTCCTGCCCGAAGCTGACGCGCGGCAAATTCGAATATGACTTCGGTGACGAAGCGGGCATGACTCCCCTGCTGCCCATGTATACGATCGGACATACTTTCAAGCCCGCGACCATCCACGCCGGTGGCCTGAGGTATCACGGTGCCGGTGTCATCATGTCCCAGCTGATGAAAGACGGCTTCATGGAGGCCGTGGACTTCGACCAGACGGAGACTTTCAAGGCCGGCGTACTCTTCGCACGCACCGAAGGCATCATCCCTGCACCGGAATCCTGCCATGCCATCGCCGCGACGATCCAGGAAGCGCTGAAATGCAAGGTGACGGGTGAACAGAAGACGATCCTCTTCAACCTTTCAGGGCACGGTTTCGTGGATATGGCGGCTTATGACCAGTATTTCTCCGGTGAGATGATTAACTATCGTCCTTCCGAGGAGGAACTGGCGAAGTACATGGCCAGCGCCGACGCCCTGAACCAGTAAGTCTTACACTAAGGTAGCGGACGCCGTCCAGGCCTGTCAGGAGCGAATGTTTGACCCTTCGGGGAATGCTCCTGCCAGTCCTGGGCGGCGCCCGCTTTCAATCGTTTCATCCCTGCAAATGCGCTCCCACAGCCCGTCATCGGTCCCTTAGCGCACGGGACGGATGAGGAAGGCGAAGGTGGCGTCGGAGTGAACGCGGTCTTCGGGAAGCGGGCTGGGGCCGCAGCTGTTTCCGCCCAGGCCGGTTACGGCAGCGTCCAGGCAGAGCCAGGTATCGCCCGGCGCCGGCAACTCATGCTGATGCGCCGCCGTTACCAGATCGACCGCCGCATAGGGCAAGGCGCTGACAGACATGACGGGCCTGAGAGCCTCGGATTTGCGTAAGTCGTTGTCCAGCACATCGAAACGAACCCCGCGTCCGGAGCGGCGCGTCAGCGAAGCCCAACGCGTCTCCTCGTGGTTGCCCGTCTCTTGCGGCTTGGTATAATTGCCAAGCTGTTCTGAAACAGGCGACTCGTAGATGCCGACGAAAGCGCAGGTGTAACGGTCGGAATAATTCTCCATCGGGCCACGGCCGTAATAAGAGAAACAGTCGTACGACGAAGGCAACTGCATCTGCCAGCCCAGGCGCGCCAAGGGGATCTCAGGATGGTCCGAGACCACTTCTGAGCGAAGACTGATCCAGCCGTTGGGATAGACGGTCCATCTGACGCGGGTCGTGAACTGCATCAGGTCGGTCCGGGTCGAATCCTCGACAATACGGCACGCAGCGCTGGCGGGAGTGCCCTCGAGATGCGCCCCGTTCGTCGCCTTCGACACGACGGTGTACCCGATACTGATACCACCGTTGTCCAAGGCAAGGATGGGATCGGGAGCGGCCGTATGCTGCAAATGATGCAAGCCCTGGGCGAACCACTGTTTGTATGCCCATCCATCATTGTTGGTCAAGGCACGGAAGGCATTCAGCCGGGGGCCCTGTCCCGGAACGAAAACATCCTGCCCGCGATAGCGCAGGCGGTATAAGGTCCCTTGGGAAGGATCGAACTCCGCCCGGAATCCCTTTCCCTTCACGACCAGGCGGCCGGACTTATCCAGGCGTCGCTTCAACGGCCTTCCCGCAACGGCGGAAGCATCCAATGAAATCAGGCCGGACGGCTGGAGGAACAATTGTTCCTTGCACGCCTCGTAGCCGGCTTCCGCCCAGGGCAAAGCCTCTTTCAGGCAATAATAAAGATTCAGATAGCATTCCTTCCCTTCCGGCAGTTCCCCGATCTCCACGGAGCGGACAGCCCGGGAACGGGGAGCGATTTCACCCGTATCAAAGGCCCCGCTGCGGATTTCCTTTCCGTTCGCCAGCAGAGACCAGCGTGCCTCATAGCAGCATGGCTCGAAATAGTTCCGGTTGAACAACTCCACGCAGACTGCCTTCCCGTCGCAGCGCACGAGCGAAGTATAAAGGTTCTGATAGACCTTCTTGACTTCATAGTATTGCGGTTTCGGACTGCGGTCGCCGTTCAGGATGCCATTCATCACAAACTGGCCGTCATTGGGGACGTCTCCGAAATTGCCTCCGGATGCCAGGTACCGGATGCCATCCGGTGTCCAGTTCCAGAGTGACTGGTCCACCCAGTCCCAGATTGCGCCACCCATGAAGAAATCGGTCGAATCCATGCTCTTCCAGTATTGGGCGAAATTACCCAGGGCGTTGCCCATCGAATGGGCGAACTCATTGATATGGTACGGGTACTTGACGTCACCCTTTCCGGTCGCAACCTGCTGGACCCAGCGCACGCCGGGATACTGACTGCATCCGATGTCGGAGAGGTCGTTGTTGCGCTCGTACTGGATCGGACGCATCGGATCGATCGCCCGGGCAGCGGCATAGGTCGCCTTGAAATTGTCTCCGGGCCCCGCCTCGTTGCCCATGCTCCAGATGATGACCGAAGGATGATTGTAGTCAGAGGCGACCAT
>CAMJHJ010000034.1 GCA_946405485.1 uncultured Bacteroidales bacterium
TATTGTCTCGAGTGCGGAGGTGATTCGTGCGTTAAGTGATGTTGACAACAATGATGTGGTTAGGACTCAGGAATCTCCTTTTATTTTGTATGTTGAAGGTGAAGATGATGATCGTATCCTTTCCGAATGGGCCAGGACTCTTGGTAAGGAGAGTGTTTATCATAAATTTTATCCTTATACCCTGAAGGGGACGAACAAGAAGGCGATGACTGATCGTGCGGAGAACCATTTTAGAGCTCTTAAGCAGATAGTCCCCGAGTTGAAACGTGTGATGATTTTGGATTATGATGAGGATTCGACATATCATCCAGATATAAGTAATCCCGCATTCCATGAGTGGAAGCGCAAGAATATTGATAATTATTTGTTGGTTCCAGGTGCGTGGAAACGTGCTGTTGCTGAAGAGATTGCGGAATCTGAGGATTCTATTTTCCTCACTCCATTTTTCGAATTAATTGATTCGTTTTTTGTTGGACAGAGTCTCGTCCTTCCTCCCGGGGCAGGATGGAATAATGTTCAAGCTAAAGCATTCGAAGCGATTGATGGAAAGAAATTGTTATTTGAGGACCGCGATTCTTTATTTAAAAGAATAGAATCGTTCGATGATCGGCATTTGAAAATTAATAGACAAAAAGTCGCGCGAAATATGCGTGCAGAAGAGATCCATCAAGATATCGTTGCCTTTTTTAATGCTCTTGAGGAGACTTTATTATAATTAGCGGCCAAATAAAAGATAATGTCATTTATCCCCCGCAGGCTGAGACTTTTGCGTGCATATCGCTTCCAGCGGAAAGTCTCGAGGATCCCCGGCAAAATTAGCCGAAAACTTACCAGGAAACTCGCCAGAAGATGTTGGTTCCTCTGGCGGATGAAGTGAGTTCGAATGAAATGAAAGTTGGAATTTTAACATATCATAGGGCTGAGAACTACGGCGCATTACTTCAAGCGTATGCGCTGCGTGAGTATTTGAAGAGACAGGGATATGATGTGGACTTTGTAGATTATTGGCCCGATTATCATAAGGACTATTTCAGGATTTTCCCGCGCAAGAAATTCGCCACCGGAGGACTTGTCGCCAAGGCCCTGAGTGTCTACTGGGCAACCGTTTGGGCGCTTCCCCGCTATCGCCGCAAGCGAGTGATGCAGGACTTCATGAAGCGCTTCCTGGGGGTGTCCGGGCCTGCGAAATATGCAAGCGACAAGGATGTCTGCCGGGAGTTCGATACGGTCGTCTTTGGCAGCGACCAGATTTGGCGCCAGCAGAACCTCCCGACCCATAAGGGACTGGACCTGTGGTATTTCGGTTCACCCAACATCGAAGCCCGGAAGGTCGCCTATGCTGGAAGTACCGGCCCCATTGACCTGTCCGATAAGGAGCGGGAACTTTTCAAACAATACCTTTCGGCGTTCGACAGACTGTCCGTCCGCGAATCCTCCTTGAAGGATCTGCTGGATTCGATGGGGCTGACGTCCACGCTTGTCGTCGATCCTGTTTTCCTGTTGGGTAAACAACCGTGGCTGGAGCTGGCTGCAATGTCAAGCAAGCATGCCACCTACAAACAGAAGAAATACATCCTGTTCTATAATCTCCTGAACTCGAAAGAAGCGGCAAGGTTCGCGGAGAAGCTGAGCCGGGAGAAGAAACTCCCTATGATCGAAATCACGAAGAGATTCGGCTTCCGATATGTGGGGAAGCGGTTTTCGCATTATGCGTCTGTCCCTGACTTCCTCTCGCTGATTGAAAATGCCGAATTCGTGGTCAGCAATTCTTTCCACGGCGTCGCCCTGTCCGTCATCTTGGGCAAGCAGTTCTACGCAATCGGCATGGGAAAACGCTCAGGCCGCGTCGAGTCGCTGCTGGCGGCCTTGGGAATCGAGGAGAGGTATCTCGCCAACGGAGAAATGCCGGCGGGAGAGATAGATTACAATCAGGTTGAAGAGCGGTTGGCCTGCTATGCGGAACAATCCAGAGACTTCCTCGAGGAAGCCCTTGAAACGCCGGAGGCCTAACGCATTTTTTTTGAATGACTACTGTTAACGCGAACAATAAGCGGATAGCCAAGAATACCTTGATGCTATATATCCGGATGATTGTCGTGATGCTGGTTACGCTGTACACATCACGCGTCGTCCTGCACGCTTTGGGGGCGGAAGATTTTGGCATCAACAACGTCGTGGGTGGTATCGTGACCATGCTCTCTTTCCTGAGCAACACGATGCTGCACTCTGCGCAACGCTTCTTCTCCATAGAGCTGGGGCGGGAGAATTACGATCAGCTCAAGAAAGTCTTCAAGGTCAGCATCACGATTTATCTGCTGATCGGAGTCGCATCGCTGATCCTGGGTGAGACGGTGGGAATGTGGTTCATGCACAGTTACATGACGATCCCGCCGGAGAGGATGCTGGCGGCAGAATGGGTCCTGCACTTCGCGGTTTTCTCCTTCTGCATCTCGATCCTGGTCCTCCCTTACAAGGCGGCCATCATGGCGCGGGAGAATATGTCCATCATGGCTTATCTGAGCATCGTGGAGGCCATCGCGAAACTTGCTATCGTTTACCTCCTCGTCGTCAGTCCGATTGACAAACTGATCTCCTATGCAGCCCTGTCATTTGCCGTGCATGTCATCATCACGGGAGCCTATATGCTGTTCGCGCGGATCAAATACGAAGAGTGCAGATTCGGTATCGTCTCGGAGCGCAAACTGTTCAATGAGGTGATGAGCTTCACGGGGTGGTCCTTCATGGGCCATTTCGCGACGGTGATCCGGAGCCAGGGCGTGAATATCCTTCTGAACGTCTATTGCGGACCGATCGTCAATGCCGCCCGTGCATTGGCATTCCAGGTCAATACGGCAGTCACCAATCTGTACTACAACTTCTTCATGGCTGTGAAGCCGCAGATCATCAAATACTACTCCCTTGAAAACAGGGAGGAGATGTTCAAACTGATCATCCGCGGAAGCAAGATCTGCTATTTCCTGGTCTTCGTCATTTCATTGCCGTTGCTCCTGGAGACTGATTTTGTATTGGGCTTGTGGCTGAAGGAAGTGCCGGATTATACGGCAATCTTTGTCCAGTTGGTGTTGGTGAATACTTTGATTGAAGCTGTGTTGGCAGCTTTGACAACCGCAATCGACGCGACCGGAGACATTAAGCGTTATCAGTCCGTTCTGACTGCAATCCTGCTGGCGAGTTTCTTCATCTCTTGGATCGTCCTCTGTCGGGGAGGAGCACCGTTCTTGCCGATGATCGTGATCATCCTCTTGACCCTTGTCCGGCTTGTTGTCCAGATGTATTTCGTCCAGAAGCAGTTGTCGCTCAAGATGAGCTATTTCACAAAGGCTGTGCTTGTGCCGATGGTTCTGGCGAGCCTTTGCGCCTCCGTTCTTCCTTGTTTAGTATGCCGGGTGATGGACGGCGGGTGGCTGCGGCTGGTCGTGGTCTTGCTGGCATCCTGCATCGGCGCCATGGCCTTCTTCTGGTTTATCGGAGTCCAAAAAGAAGAGCGCGACGCTTTGCTCAACCTTTTCAGGAAGAAGTTTATGAAGAAGGATGTCTGCCTGCCTCAGGAATAATAAAATGACTGGCGCTTCGATAAAAACCAACATATATGACAAGCTGCTGATCATCTTGATTGTCAGCCTTGTCTCCGGATATGCGGGAGGGATGCTCTTCTCGCCTGTCCATATCGTTGAAATAGCGGTTCTGCCATATTTTTTTTCCTGTAAGATGCTGTTCCGGAAGCGCATCTTCTTCCAGATGTTTTTATTCTCTTTTATCTGGCTGTCGTTTAGCGTCATTTCATTATTGTGGGCATCAGAACCATATAGAAGTATTGTTACCTTGGTGATGTTTTTCTTCCGGTTCTTGATGTGTTTTGAATTGCTTGCTTTCTCCATGAGAGCCCGAAAACCGCTGGAATCTATCTCGAAAGGCTGGCTGGTGGCCGTTCTTATAACATTGGTTATCGGTCTGTTTGAGATCTTTACGGATCATCATTTTGCTTATGCACGTGAAGCGGAATTAACTGCCTTGAGCGAGATCGTCCAGAGAGCACGTGCCTCCGTCCTGTTTTATAATCCGAATACTTACAGCCTGTTCCTTGTGATGGCTTTCCCGTTCCTGGTCTATCGACTTTTTTCGGATAATCGGAAATGGGTGACGATCGTGACGATGTTGGTACTGCTGTTTGTCGTTATCCGGAATGCTTCGCGAGGAGCCATACTCAGTCTTGGTGTTATGACGATCGTGACCCTGTTCTACTTCCTGAAGCGAAGAAAATACCGTAGATATGCCATTCTGTCTATTGTCTTGCTTGTGATACTGCTGGTCCTTTTCGGACAGAGTCTGTTCTCTGCATTTCTCCTTAGAATGGAGACCCAGGGCATGCAGGACGGAGCGAGATTTGATATATGGGCAGGCGCCTGGGATGTGTTCGTTAAATCGCATGGATTGGGCGTTGGCGTGGGAAGTATGACTGCCGTGTTGGGGGAGTTGAACCGTTTCGGTATCGGATATGCCCACTGCATGTTGCTGGAAGCTTTGGTTGAGGGCGGTGTTGTCCTTGCTTCCCTGATTGTTATCTTTTTGTTCCGGCTCTTTAAATCCGCTCTGTCCGAAACGCAAAGGGAAGTGAAACTTGTCCTGCTTTTGTCAATGATTACGTACCCTATCTATTTTATTATCAACAGCGAATACCTGCGCCCGGCCTTTATCTGGTGCTTCTTTATGTGTCTCTATCTGTTCGCGAAACATCAGGTACTGACCGCGACCCAGCAGCAGAGAGTTTGAGGGATGATTAAACTAAGTAAATAGTATTCGAAATGAAAATACTGGTTGTCGCGAACGGTTATCCTACTCCGAGGGATCCTCAATGGGGTTGCTTTGAGCGGGATCAAGCTATTGCGTTGAAGGAGTTCGGCCACGATGTCGCTATCCTTGCGGTTGATACGCGATTCCGGAGATATAAAAGAAAACATGGTGTCTCGATTATTCGTGAAGATGGCCTTGTTGTATATTGGGGCTATTGGTTGCCTACTAAAATCATAAGAATTAGGCACTTAAAAGACTGGATTACCTGTCGCCTTTTTGATAAAACTTATTCAAAACTTCTAAGGGAATGGGGGAAACCGGACGTGCTTTTTGCTCATTACCAGCGGAACATCTACTTCTCTCTGTATTTAAAAGAGAAGTATAATCTTCCTCTTGTCGGAATGGAGCATTGGAGCGCGCTTATGCTTGACCAGCTCCCGAAATTCGTCGCCCAAAGAGGAAGAGACGCGTATCCTGCTGCGGATAAACTCCTTTCTGTTTCCAGAGCCTTGTCTGAAAACATCCGGCAAAAGTTTAATGTGTCTTCAGAGGTCGTTAACGATATGTTGGGCCCAGAGTTCCTGGATTACTCCGTCAGTTCACGAAATAAAACCGGAGAGTTCCGTTTTATAGCAGTCGGAAGTTTATTCCCGGTCAAGGGGTATGATTTACTGATTAGTGCTTTTGCTGCGTCAGGGATGAATTCACGCGGATGTAGCTTGACTATTATTGGAGATGGTCCAGAGCGCGCTGCTTTGGCGCGGATTATCGCCGAGCACAATTTGTCTGAGTCCGTGCACCTGCCCGGGCGGAAGTCAAAAGAAGAGATAGTCCAGGCACTAAGGAAAAGCGAAGCCTTTGTCGTGTCTTCTCGTTCTGAAACCTTCGGTGTCGCTTGTATTGAAGCCTTGTCTCAAGGTCTTCCTTGTATTGCTACAAGATGTGGCGGACCGGAAGAAATCATTACCGAAAAGGATGGTATTATGATAGATCCCGAAAGCGTTTCGGCGCTCGCCGAAGCGATGACTCAGCTGTTCGAGAATTATGAGCGATACGATCAGAAAGAGATTGCGGATCGATGCATGAGCCGTTTCTCACCCTCTGCGATAGCTACCCGCTTGACGACTATTTTTGAGGAGACAATTCATAATTACAAATAAGCAGGATGAAGAAGATAGCTATATATGGCGCCGGCGGTTTCGGCCGGGAAGTTTTTTGCCTGATCCAGAAGATCAACGCCGTCTCCCCGCAGTGGGAAGTGATCGGGTTTTTCGACGACGGGAAGCCGAAAGGCGAGCCGGTCGGCCGTTACGGCAAGGTCTTGGGCGGCATGACGGAGGTCAACAGCTGGCCCGAGCCGCTGGCCGTCGTGATCGCCGTGGGCAGCACCGCGAATATGAGAAAGATTGTCGGGGGCATCCAATCTCCGAACATTTCTTTCCCCAACATCATCCACCCGGACGTGGTGTATGCGGACGAGGAGTCCGTGACGATGGGGAAGGGGAACATCGTCCAGCGCGGTTCCGCTTTCTCCTGCGACGTGAAGATGGGCGACTTCAACGTGTTCAATGGCGGAACGGTCCTGGGGCATGATGTGGTCCTGGGCTCCTTCAATGTCCTGATGCCGGCTGTTCGGATTTCCGGCAGCACTACGGTGGGTGATGCCAATTTCTTCGGCATCAGCTCCATCGTACTCCAGGGATTGAAAATCGGGAACGACGTCACTTTAAGCGCCGGGAGCGTCCTGATGAGGAAGGCCAAAGACGGCAAGCTCTATATCGGCAACCCGGCGAAAATTATGGAGTTTTAGTCTGCCATGAAAAAACTGATCAAGAAAATAGTCCCGGCGAAAGTTATCGACTGGCTGAGGCAGTTGAAATACTTACCCGAGATATGCAGGGAGGCGAAGTATATCAAGAAGAAAGTGCTCCGTTTCTCAATGACGTTCAACAAGGAACGCGATTCGTACCTGGCCGGGTTGATGATCCGGAGCCATGTGCTGGAGAAGGGCATTACCATGCCGGAGCGACGGATGGGATTCGGATATGCCCGGGTCAGGGATATTATAAAAAGGGCCCGGAAGAGTGTGAAACTGTATGGGGCAGACAGTGTTTTTGTCCAGGCAGCCATCGCTGATCTGAAGCAGTATCAGGACATCCACAAAGAGGCTGATTTCCAACTCCCGGAAGACATCGTCAGTGGGATTGATTCGTTGCTTCCCTTCCTTGCGGTGGAGGACACGAACTGCTTTATGACCATGCGGGAGGAGTTCTTCAAGCCCCGCGCGGATTTTGCAGATTTCGCAAGAAGCCGCCACAGCGTGCGCTGGTTTGATGATTCGCCGGTGGATGAGGAGAAACTGATGGAAGCCATCCGTCTGGCCCAGACGGCACCGTCCGCCTGCAACCGTCAGGCGACCCGGGTGAAGATCATCTCTTCAGAGAAAGGGAAGAAACTGTGTCGGTCGCTCCAACATGGCAACCGGGGTTTCGGAGATAAAGCCGGCAAGTGGCTGCTTGTCACTACGGAGCTTGGCGATTGGGCGCACAATAACGTGGAGATGGCCTATATCGATGCCGGCATCTTCACGATGAACCTCCTCTATGCGTTGCATTACTACGGCTTCGTCGCCTGTACGCTTAACGCCCATCTGGAGGTCTCCAAGCGAAAGGAGCTTTATGATGGCCTTGGGATTCCCGAGTCGGAGCTGCCGGCTGCGTTCATCGTGATCGGCAATCCTGCGAAGTCTTTTATGGTCCCGAAAAGCCGAAGGCTGAACGTTGATGATATTATTCAGGTAATATAGAAATATAAATAGTTAATAGTTGATTGATATGGAACTTAATGAGTTTATCGCGAATTTCGCGGAGCAGTTTGATGAGACGGATGCCAGTGTGTTTACTGCACAGACCGCATTCCACGATTTGGATGAGTATTCTTCCCTGATCGCCCTGTCGATCATCGCCATGGTGGACGAGGAATACGATGTCGCGCTAAAGGGTGACGACATGAAGTCTGCCGTGACGATTGAAGACCTGTACAACATCGTAAAGAGCAAAATGTAATGGCATATCTCAGCTTTCGGAATGTCCGGATCGCCGGTTTCTCGACTGGGGTCCCGAAGACTGAATTGACGAACGAAGGCGCGGATTCCGAACACTATTCCGCCTCGTCGTTCATCAATTCGACCGGCGTGCGCCGCCACAGGGTGTCGGAGAAATACACCGCCGGGGATCTCTGCTACTATGCGGCGGAGCGGCTCATTTCAGATCTGGGATGGGACAAGCAGGAGATCGAAGCCATCGTCTTCGTCTCCCAGCACGCCGACTATATCTTGCCGGCTACGGCCTGTATCCTGCAGGAGCGCCTCGGCCTGTCCAAGGAGTGCTATACGGCCGACCTGTCGCTGGGCTGCTCCGGCTGGGTTTACGGCTTGAGCACCGTGGTCTCGCTCCTCTCCTGCGGCATGATCAAGAAGGCCCTGCTGATGAGCGGCGACGCCAAGCGGCGCATCAACTACGTGGATCCGCTCTTCGGCCACGCCGGCGCCGTCACGGCCATCGAGTACCAGGAGGGTGCTGCTCCCATCCAGTTCTATTTCGGAACGGACGGCAGCGGCTTCGACGCCCTGATCATCCCCGACGGCGGCGCGCGCAACCAGTTCTCCGAGAAGTCCTTCGTGCCGGAGGACGTGGAGGGCCATATGCTGAACCGCCTGCAGTCCCGAATGAAGGGCATGGACGTGTTCTCGTTCGGCATCACCTGGGGCCCGAAATCCGTCAAGCGCCTTGCCGAGCACTTCGGCTTTGACTATCAGGAGTGCGACTACTTCGTCTTTCACCAGGCCAACCTGCTGATGAACGAGAAGATCCGCACCAAGCTGAAACTGCCGGAGGAGAAGGTCCCTTATTGCCTGCAGGACTTCGGCAATACGGCTTCGGCTTCCATCCCGCTGACCATCGTGTCGCAGCTGCGGGGGAAGGTCGAGAAGCCCCGGATCAAGTGGATCGGCTGCGGCTTCGGCGTGGGCCTGTCCTGGGGCGCCGTCTATTTCGAGACGGAAGATATCGTGGTTTCTGAACTTGTAGAAGTAGAGTAATGAGTTATAATCCTTATTCCCTGGCCGGGAAAACCATCCTCGTGACCGGCGCCGGTTCCGGCATCGGCCGCGCCACCTCCGTCGAGTGCTCGAAACTGGGCGCCCGGCTGGTGCTCGTGGACATCAACGAGCAGGGCCTGGCCGACACGCTGGCCATGCTGGCGCAGCCGGAACTGGAGCACCTCACGTTCGCGGTTAATCTCTGCGACGAAGAGGCCATCGCGGATATGGTGGGCAAGCTCCCTGTCCTGGATGGCGTGTCCAACAACGCGGGCATCACGAAACTCGTCCCCCTGCAGTTCATCGGGGCGGACGATTTCGAGCGGATCCACAAGGTGAACCTGCTGGCTCCGATCCTGCTGACGAAGTATCTGGTGAAGAAGAAAAAGATCGCCAAGGGCGGCTCGATCGTTTTCACCGCATCTGCCGGCGGCGTATTTGTCTCTTCGTTCGGCAATGCCATCTACGCCACCTCGAAGTGCGGCGTGGACGGCTATATGCGGACCGCGGCGCTGGAGCTGGCCCCCAAGGGCATCCGCTGCAACAGCGTCAACCCGGGCATGGTGGAGACGCCGCTCATCAACCGCGGCCAGATTACTGACGAGCAGCACGAGAAGGATAAGGAGAATTATCCGCTCGGCCGTTACGGAAAGCCGGAAGATGTCGCTTTCGCGACGATCTATCTCCTGTCTGACGCCTCTTGCTGGATGACCGGCACGGCCCTGAAAATTGACGGAGGTTTAACATTGAAATAACATGTCGACGAATCCCAATCCGTTTACTCTCGAAGGCAAGACCATCCTGATCACCGGCGGGGCCGGGGGGATCGGCAGCGCCACTGCCCGCGCCTGCGTGGCGATGGGCGCGCGCGTCGTCCTCACCGACATCCGCGAGGATGCCCTCAAGAGCGTGATCGAGTCGCTGCCGGCGCCCAGTTGCGGCGGCGAGAACCTCTATTTTACCGCCGACCTGACCAAGCCGGAGGAGCTGGACGCCCTGGTCGCATTCTGCCCGTCGCTGGACGGAATGGTGTGCAACGCCGGCGTGATGAAGCTGACGCTCACGCAGTTCATCACGGAGGAGGAGCTGCAGCGCATCCAGCGCATCAACCTGAATGCGCCGATCCTGCTCACGCGCTCGCTGCTGAAAAAGAAGAAGATCGGCCGCGGCGGATCCATCGTGTTCACGGCTTCGGCCGCGGGCATCTACCGCGTGTCCATCGGCAACGCCATCTATGCCACCACGAAGTGCGGCATCGACGCGTTCATGCGGACGGTCGCGCTGGAGTTCGGCCCCAAGGGCATCCGCTGCAACAGCGTGAACCCGGGCATGGTGGAGACCGCGCTGATCGGCAACTTCACCGAAGAAGAGAAAGAACGGGAGCGCCAGAATTACCCCCTGCGGCGGTTCGCGCAGCCCGAAGATATCGCCAACGGCATCGTGTACCTGCTGTCCGACGCGTCGGCCTTTGTGACCGGCACGGCGCTGAAGATCGACGGCGGCATGACCTTAAGTTAGTCTCGTATGAAACTCTTAGAGAACAAAGTATCCCTCATCACCGGCGCAGGCCGGGGGATCGGGCGTGTGATCGCGGAGCAGTTTGCCAGCGACGGCGCCATCGTCTATATCAACGACCTGATGCCCGGCGACATGGAGGAGTGGGCCCGCGGGTGCGCGGAGCGCCACGGTACCAGGGTGGTGCCCATCTGCTTCGACGTGACGGACAGCGCCGCGCTGAAGGCCGGCCTGATGTCCATCTACAAGGCGGAAGGCCGGATCGACGTAGTGGTCAACAACGCCGCCATCATCCAGAACCAGAAGCTGGGCATGGTGACCAAGCCGCTGCTGGAGAAGATGTACAGCGTGAACGTGTTCGCCGTCATCGACATGATCCAGATTGTGTCGCGCCTGATGGCCCGCACGGGAGGCGGAAGCATCGTCAACATCGCTTCCATCACGGGTGTGGTGGGCTCTCCGGGCCAGGTGGCGTATTCGTCCACCAAGGGCGCGGTGATCGCCATCACCAAGTCGTCGGCCAAGGAGCTGAGCCCGCAGCAGATCCGCGTGAACGCGGTGGCCCCGGGCATCATCAAGACCGAACGCTTCGAGGAGCTCTACGAGGCCAGCGGCGACAAGATTGACCAGCGGATCAGTCGCATCGCGCTGGGCCGCCTCGGCACGCCGCAGGACGTGGCGAACGCCGTGAGTTTCCTGGCGTCGGACCGCGCGTCCTACATCAGCGGCCACATCCTGGGCGTGGACGGATGCGCAAGCATTTAACGTATGTTTTTAGACCTTGACAAGAAAGAGCGGACCCGCATCGCCGCCATCGACGACAGCGGGGAAGCCTTGACCTATGGCGAGCTCTGCGACTTCGCCGCGGAGTTCCGCCGATATCTGCCGGAGCGGGCCTTGCTGTTCCTCCTTTCGGAGAACTGCCACGGCTCGCTGCTGGGCTATGTCGGATGCCTTTCCAACGGCATCGTCCCGCTCATCCTGAGCGCCCGGACGGAGGAGAGCCTGTACACCAACCTCCGGGACATGTACCGGCCCGCCTATCTGTGGGCGCCGGAGGCGATGGCGGAGACGCTCGGCTATGCGGAAGTGTTCCGCGCGCACGGCTACGTGCTGCTCGCCACGGGCAACGCCCCGGTGGCGATGCACCCCGACCTGGCGCTGCTGCTGCCGACTTCCGGCTCCACCGGCAGCCCCAAGCTGGTGCGGCACAGCCTGCGCAACATCGAGGCCAACGCCGACAACGTCCGGCGGCTGTTCCAGCTGACCGGCGCGGAGAAGGCGATGGCCATCCTCCCGATGCATTACACGATGGGCCTCTCGGTGATCGCCAGCCACCTGCTGGCGGGCGCCACGCTGCTCCTGTCCGGCCGGTCCCTGCTGGACCGCGGGTTCTGGAGCACGCTCAAGGAGGCCACCAGTTTCACGGGCGTGCCCTACAGCTACGAGCTGCTGATGAAGATGCGCTTCACGCGCATGGACCTGCCCAAGCTGGAGGTCATCACCCAGGGCGGTGGAAAGCTGACGCCGGAGATGTTCCGGGCGCTGGCCGAATACGCCCGCGACAAGGGCAAGAAGTTCATCGCCACCTACGGCCAGTCGGAGTGCACGGCGCGTATGGCCTACCTCCCGGCCGAGTTGGCGCTGGAGAAGACCTGCAGCATCGGTTTCGCCGAACCGGGCGGGCAGCTCTCGATCGTGGACGCCGAAGGCAACGAGACCTTCGAGGGCGAAGCCACGGGCGAGATGGTGTACCGCGGCGAGAATGTGACCCTCGGCTATGCCTATGGCGTGGAGGACTTGCAGAAGGGCGACGAGAACCACGGCGTGATGCACACCGGCGACCTGGCGCGGCGCGATGCCGACGGCTGCTACTTCATCGTCGGCCGCCTGAAGCGCTTCCTCAAGATCTTCGGCCTGCGCATCGGCCTGGACGAGGTGGAGAACCTCATCAAGCAGGAATACAAAGCCGACTGCTACTGCAAGGGCGACGATGAGAAACTGGTGGTTCTGGTGACGGATCCGGCCCTGGTTGAGGCCCTGCCGGGCTTCATCGAGGAGAAGACCCACCTGTTCCACAAGAACATAGAAGTGCGCCTCGTGGACGCGATCCTGCGCAACGAGGCCGGTAAAGTGATCAATCAATAAGTAGACAATATGACCAATCTGGAGAAATTGAATGGCATCTTCTGCGAGGTGTTCTCGGTGGATGCCGGGGCGTTGGGCGCCGGTTTTGACAACAAGAGCGTGGAGGGCTGGGACAGCGTCCGCCAGCTGAGCCTCACCGCTGCGGTGGAGGACAGCTTCGACATCATGCTGGACCCGGAAGACATCCTGGAGTTCACCTCCTACGACAACGCCAAGACCATCCTGGCCAAGTACGACATCGAACTGTAAGGCATGGCACGCTGGGAAATCAAGAACGTAGCCGTCCGCGGCGTCACCGGCACGGTGCCCGACCACGCGGTCAAGACCGCCGACTTCGACATCTTCACGAAAGAGGAAGCGGAGATATTCGACAACACCGTCGGCATCAAGAACCGCTACATCGGCCCGGACGACGTGTGCACCTCCGACCTCTGCTTCGACGCCGCCGAGCGCCTGCTCGCGGCCCTGGGCTGGGAGAAGGAGAGCATCGACGTGCTGGTGTTCGGCTCCGTGACCGGCGACTACAAGACGCCGCCCACGGCGGGCATCCTGCAGCACCGCCTCGGGCTGCCGACCAGCACCTTCGTGCTGGACATCCCGATGGGCTGCTGCGGCAGTATGTACGCCATCAACGTGGCCGGCAACCTGTTGAGCGCGGGCAACGTCAAGCGCGCCCTGCTGCTCGTCGGCGACACGGCCCTGCGGATGGGCTCGATGAAGGACAAGAGCCGCGTCCCCCTGTTCGGCGACAGCGGCACCGCCATGGCGCTGGAGTATGATCCGACGGCCGAGGACATCATCATCGAGTTCAATACCCTGGGCTCCGGCTACGAGGCCCTCATCACCCCGCACGGCGGCTTCCGCCACCCCATCACACCCGAATCCTTCGTCGAGGAGGACTTCGGCAACGGCATCGTCCGCGCTCCCAAGGACACGCTCATCAACGGCATGGACGTCTTCTCCTTCGCCATCTCCCGCCCGCCCATCAGCATCAAGCAGATGATGGAGCGCTACGGCCTGACGACGGACAACGTGGACTACTTCCTGATCCACCAGGCCAACAAGCTCATCGTGGACCGCATCGTCAAGAAGCTCAAGCTCCCGCTCGAGAAGGTCCCCTACGACCTCCAGGAGTTCGGCAACCTCGGCGGCGCCTCCGTCCCGATGCTGATGACCTACAACCTCGCCGACGAGCTGCAGAAGCGCCCCCTGACGCTCCTCTGCTCCTCCTTTGGCCTCGGCCTCACCTGGGGCACGATGGTGTTGAGGACCAACGGAGTGAAGGTGGAGCCGGTTGCTAAGATTTAATTTCCCAGTTAAATAGAAATAATTAACAGTAATACAATGAAATACTACACGATGAAAGATACTCGTGAATTCCTCGAGAGTATCGGAATGCCTGGTGGCGATTTATATGATCTTCCTACCTCCGAGAAGCGCTTTCCGGATGGGGGACAGTACCGTTTTGAGGTTCCTGGCATTCAGGGCCCCGGCCCGATGAAAGCCCTTTTGGAGGCACTGGATGAATATGGAATCCAGATTCATCGTGTCACCCAGACCAAGGGCATCATGTTCTTGACCGATGAGGAGATTTCCCAGATGGTCGAGTATGCAAAGAAATGGAAGGTTCAGTTGGTCCTGGCTTGCGGCCCTCGTGCGACCACCGATACTTCTGCTTCTGTGAAGACGGAAGAAGGTCAGCGTATGGGGTACCGCCTGCGTGGCGAGGAGCAAATCGCCCGTGGTATTGAGGAGATCCGTCGAGGCGTAAAATTGGGAGTCCGTGCTTTCCTCATCTATGATGAAGGCCTTTTGTGGGCTCTTGG
>CAMJHJ010000035.1 GCA_946405485.1 uncultured Bacteroidales bacterium
ACCTCCGCTACGCCATCGACAGCACCAAGCTCCAGCGCGAACTGGGCTGGGAGCCGTCCCTCCAGTTCGAGGAAGGCATCGAGAAGACCATCCGCTGGTATCTGGACAACCAGGACTGGCTGGACAACGTCACCAGCGGTGATTACCAGAAGTATTACGAAGAAATGTACAAAGGCCGGTAAGTGGAAGGTCTGAAGAAAGCCGCGGTCATCGGCGCGGGTATTTCCGGAATGGTGGCGGCCCGTTCACTGCGGGACCGCTATCAGGTGACGGTCTATGAAAAAGAGGACCGCCCCGGGGGATTGATCCGTTGCCGGGAGGTAGGAGGATCCCTTTTCCACACCTGCGGCGGCCACGTCTTCAATTCCCGGCGCCAGGATGTCATGGACTGGTTCTGGGGCCTTTTCGACCGGAACCGGAGCTTTGTCAAGGCGGACCGTAACGCGCAGATCGTGATGCCGGACGGTTCGGTCGTCGGTTATCCGGTCGAAGATCACCTGTACCAGCTTCCGGAAGCTGTGCAGCGGGCCTGCATCCGTGATTTTTCCGCCATGATGGGCCGGGTAGAAAGGCCTCGGGCGGAGCATTTCGCCGCATTCCTTGAGCAGACCTTCGGAAAGACGCTTTTCGACCTGTATTTCCGTCCGTACAACGAGAAGATATGGCGTTGCCCCCTCACGGAGGTTTCGCTGGAATGGTTGGCGGGCAAGCTTCCGACGCCTTCGCCCGAGGAGGTGTTCCTTCACAATTTCACCCATCAGGAAGAGAAGGCCTTTGTCCATGCGTCTTTCTGGTATCCCCGCCGGGGCGGTTCCCAGTTCCTGGCCGATACGCTCGCGGAAGGCCTGGACATCCATTACGGCGCATCCAACGACAAGATCGTCTATCGCGACGGGAAATGGCGGATCGGGAACGATCTATATGACATCGTCGTCTATACCGGCAATGTCCGAGGAATTCCCGCTCTTGTGGAAGGAGTTTCTGTCGATGGACTCGAAAAGGAACTGCAGGCGCTTCCTTTCCACGGAACCACGGCGGTTTTCTGCGAAATCGACCCGGTCCCTTACACGTGGGTGTACCTGCCCGACGGGGCGTATGACGCGCATCGAATCATTTGTACGGGGAATCTCTCGAAGGAGAATAATGCATCCGGCCGTTTGACGGCCACCGTGGAGTTCACGGATGCCGTCTCCCGAGCGGACATAGAAGATCAGCTGAGGCGTATTCCGCTGAATCCCAAGTATCTGGATCATTGCTACACGGCGTGTTCCTATCCTGTCCAGACCCACGCCACGCGCGGTCTGGTCCGGGAACTGAAGGATCGACTTCATCCGAAAGGCTTCTATCTGACGGGGCGTTTCGCGGAGTGGGAATATTACAACATGGACGTCGCGGCGGGAGCCGCGATGGATTTGGCAAAGGAATTATAGGATGAAACTGGAAGGCATCCTCACGCAGCGTGAGTGGGAGAAAAGGGTCAGTTTCGACCTGGTCTATGCGTGGGAGGACATCTTCGCGCAGGAGCTGGGTGTTCCGCTGGTCCCGAGAAGCCGGATGGCGGAGGCCCTGGTCCGACGACTGCCGGGCCGGCAGGCTGTCCCGACCGGAAAGAAGCATCTGCTGCTTACCGAGATGGAGCCCATGCCGGGAAAGAACGCTTATAACCGTGCGCAAGTGATTCCTTATTGGATTGATTTCTTCCTGCGGGAGCCTTCGTTGCTGGTGCTGGTGCGTTCCTACAATTCCTGCCCGGCCATCTTCGTTTCCAGCCGCGAGGCATATGAATTCCTGCAGGAGCAGGGGACCGGCCTGCCGCTGTACCATCTGGCCTTGTCCCTGCCCGATAATGTCCTGACGGACAGTCTTCCGGAAAAGCAGTACGATGTGGCGTTGATGGGTAGGCCCGATGAAGTATTGGGGAACTTTTTCAAGCGTTATGCGGCAGAGCACCCTTGCACCTATGTCTATCGCAAGATGGAGCAAGGACGCTTCCTGTACTATGACCAGACGGGCGCCTGCCTCGGCGACGTGGACGACCATGACAAATTCATGGACCTGATGCGACGTTGCCGCGTCGGACTCTACGCGACGCCCGGATTGGACGATCCTGACGGAAGGACACATGGATTCAGCCAGGTTACACCCCGTTTCCTGGAATATCTGAGCGCAGGCTGCCATGTCCTGTTGCGCTATCGGTCCAACCCCGACACCGACTATTACGGACTCGAGTCGTTCTGCCCCAGCGCGGATACGTACGAAGTCTTTGAGAATACATTGACGGATTTCCTCCGGCGTCCCGTCGACATGGACAGAAACCGGGAGTATCTCTCCGGGCACACCACGTCGGCCCGCGCCCGGGAGTTGCGGCAAATCCTTTCAAACCTCTGAACCGATGCCCAGCATTAAGAAGAATTTCTTTTACAACGGTCTCCTGACGGTGGCGAACTATCTGTTCCCGCTGATCACGTACCCGTATGTATCCCGCGTGCTGGGCGTGTCCAACATCGGCATCTGCAATTTCGTGGACAGCATCGTGAACTATTTCATCCTGTTCTCGATGATGGGCATATCGATTGTGGGTGTCCGCGAAATCGCGGCGGTGCGGGAAGACCGGGAGGCGCGGAACCGCGTGTTCTCCAACCTCATTGCGCTGAACGGCCTGACATCCGGTCTGGCTGCCATAGCGCTGGTCGGAGCCATCCTCTTCGTTCCCGCTCTGGCGCCGTACCGGAGCCTGCTCTGGATCGGTGTCGTGAAGATTCTCGCGAACTTCCTATGCATGGAGTGGCTTTTCCGCGGCGTGGAGGAGTTCAAGTACATCACGAACCGGACAATCCTCGTGAAATGCCTCTATGTGGCTGGGGTTTTCCTCCTCATCCGCAAGCCGGACGATTATCCGATCTACTACTTCCTCCTCACCCTGATGGTGATTCTGAACGCCGCCATCAACCTGTCCTACTCCCGCCGTTTCGTCTCGTTCCATAACCGTAGAATCGAGCTTGCCAAGCATGCCCGTCCCTATTTCACGATGGGCCTGTATATGTTCCTGACATCGATGTACACCACTTTCAATGTGATGTACCTCGGTTTTGTCTCCAGTACGGAACAGGTAGGCTATTACACGAGCGCCACCAAGGTCTTCTCGATGGTCATCGCTCTGTTCACCGCCTTTACGACGGTGATGCTGCCGCGGATGAGCGCCGTCCTGTCCGAAGGGCGGAAAGAGGAGTTCCTGGACCTGGTAAAGAAGACTTTCAGCGTCCTGTTCATCGTGGGCGTCCCGGTCATCCTGCTCCTGCTGGTGGGAGCTGGGGATGTGATCCGCGTTTTGTCCGGGAAGGGATATGAGGGGGCGGTGATTCCCATGCGGATCGTCGCGCCGCTCATCCTCGTCATCGGAATGGAACAGATCCTGGTGGTCCAGGTGATGATGCCGATGAAGATGGACCGGGCCGTCTTTGTCAATTCCGCCATCGGCGCCGTCGTGGGCGTTCTGCTGAACCTCCTGCTGGTGAGATATTTGCTGGCACGGGGTTCCGCCATCGTCTGGATGGTGTCCGAGCTGGCCGTCTTCCTGTGCGCCTGGACCGTCGTCTCCCGCCGGCTGTCCATTCGCTTCCCGCTGGGCGACCTGGCCAAGATCATTGCCTTCCATCTGCCGCTGGTCCCGCTCCTGTTGCTGTTCCTGCCCATCGAGAACGCTTTCTTTCGGCTCGGGTGCCAGGGCGTCGTAACGGGCCTGTACATGGTTGCCGTAAATCTGTTGTTCCTTAAGGACGGAGCGCCGGCCGTATGGATGCGCTCCCTCTGGCAGAAAGTATTCGCCAAATGATCGGTATCGTCATCGTAAGTTACCGTTCCGACGACCGGACGGTGGCGTTCGTTCAGGGACAGCTGTCCCGCCTGAGCGAACCGCACCGGATCGTCGTGGTGGACAACGGAGCGACGGAGGAAGAAGCCGCGGCCCTGGCCGGGAGGATTCCCGAGGCCGTCGTCATCCCGGCGGAGAACCGGGGATTCGCGGCGGGAAACAACCTGGGAGTCCAATACTTGGAAGAAAAGGTACATCCCGACTATATCCTGTTTACCAACAATGATATCGAGTTTACGGAGGATGGCGTTATTGAGACCCTGGTCCGGACGGCGGATGCCCACCCGGAAGCGGGAGCCTTTGGTCCTGCCGTAGTAGGTTTGGATGGCAAGAGACAGGGACCGGAACCCTATCAGGGACTTTGGAAACGCTTCGTGTGGATGTATCTCAGCACGCCTTTCCTGAAGGCGGCCGCCAAGCGCAGGATATTCGACCTGGATTATCCGGAAATGGCAGGGGAGGGTCCGCACTACAAACTGTCGGGCAGTTTCCTTCTCGTCCGAACGGCGGATTTTCTGCAGGCCGGCGGCTTTGACGAGAAAACCTTCCTTTATGCGGAGGAGAACATCCTCTCCGAGCGTTATGCCCGCATCGGAAAGGTCTTTTATTTCGTGCCGTCCGTTTCCGTCTTGCACCGGCACGGGGAGACAATCGGCGCGCGTTACGACGCACGCCGCCGCTCCCTCCTTCAATTTGACAGCATGGGTTATTACTATAGCGCATACAAGAGTTACCCCCGTTGGTCGGTCGCCCTGGCGCGCAAGTTATTCTCTTTGATCTTGCGGACGCGATGAAAACTGACTCCTGGGGCGTACAACGGAAGAAGCGAGACTACATTGAGGTGTGGGTCTTCCTGCTCCTGTTGTTCTCCGTGAACTTTTTCGACCTGCTGCCCATCACGCGCGTGATCGGGCCCAACGGGCCGTTCACCTTCTATCTCATCTCGCTGTTCCTGGTCTTCACCTTCCATCGGAGGGCCTGGATTGGCGATTCCATTCGCTGGCTGACACCTTTCTGGTGGTACCTGCTGGGAATCCTCCTGTCGTATGTGCCATCATTACTCTACTACGGACAGAGTTTCGCCCAATCCTTCTTCACGAACCGGCGCATATTCGAATTTACGGCATTCCCTATCCTCATCGCCCTGCGTCCTACGGAGCGGGAACTGCGCACCGCCCTGTATTTCTTCTCGGTGGTGTATCTGTTTATGACGCTGTTCGTTACGTTCTTCGCCCGGACGTGGGTGTTCCTGCCGCCGGAGGCGTCTTTCATCGAGGAGGGGGACTATGTCCATAATCTCTCCGGCGTCCGGCACGTGTCCCTCGCTTTCATCTTCGCCTTCCAGCGGATGATCAAGGACAGCACCCGGTCCAACATCGCCTGGACCATCTTCCTGTTCGCCATCCTGTTCCTGGTACAGAACCGAACATCGCTGATTGCCGTGATATTTATCACGGGATTCGTCATCTATTCGATGAAGATGAGCGCCCGGAAGCTTATCATCATCGCCGTCATCATCGTCACCCTGGTCCTGATGGCCGTCTATACGTCCGGTCAATGGGGTCAGCTCTACCAGATGACCGTCAGCCAGATCGTCAATCCGGAATACAACCGCAACAAGGCGCTGGCCTATATGTTCAGCACGCGTACCCCGCTGCGCTATCTCCTCGGAGACGGCTTCATTTCGGCCAATGTCAGCCCGATCATCGCTACCCTTCAGGAGAGCGGTATTTACCATTCCGACGTGGGTCTTGTCGGTCTATGGCATATGTACGGCGTCATTCCGACGGCGGTCATTCTCGTGATGACCATCAAGGCGCTGTCGCGCAAGAAGTCCTTCGCGGTCCGTGCCGCCGCCATCTACGTCCTGACGGGTACGCTCACGCTGTCGTTCTTCGCGTTCGGCGAGACGCTCCTATGGCTGTCCATCTTCCTGTATATGTACTACGTCGACGGAGATCCCGCCTACGTTGATAACCGAGTGACCAAGCGTCATTTCACCTGGACGACCTGGCGCTATCGAAGCATCGGCGGATGAGTCTGACCACTCTCTTACTCGCGGTCCTCGGCACCATTGTCTCCGTTACGGACCAGTCATCGTTCGACCGCCTTCAGGAGCGCGTGGACAGCGTCCTGCAGACATCGACGGAGGAACTGGTCGTTGCGTTCAGCCCCGGCGTATATTTTTACCGTGAAGGGCAGCTGCAATTTAGCGGTCTGGACCGCCCCGAACTGACGGTGCGTTTCTCCGGAACCGGTGCGGTGCTCGTTGCCGCCGATGACGGAGGGGGATATGACCTGGAAACCGGTCATGTCGATCTGAAAGCGCTGGAGGCTGTCGATGTACGGGATTCCGTGCGCCAGGCGCGAACCTGGCCCGTTCCCGTTCTCGGTAGAAAGGGCGTGTTCAAGATCCTTTGCCGCGAACCCGACTGCCCGCCGGAGGCGGCGAAAGGCATGCATATCATCCTTTCGCAGTGGTTCAAGGGAGCCGTCTATCCCGTGGAGAAAATCGCCCATGGGTGGCTGTACTTCCGTCGCGAACCCGATTGCGGGATCGGCATGTGGACGGAACTCCGGTTTGGACGGTGCCTTCCGCGCTATATCCTTTGCCGACCGCCTCAGCGGGATGACCTGCACGCTTGCCGGGTTTCCAATTTCCTGACGGTGCGGGATTGCTCGTTCCAGACTCTTCAGCTGGAAGGCTTTCATTTCCTAGGGAATCGCGAAGGAGACTATCTGATTACGCTGGACAGTTTGAAGGCTTCGTCCGTTCAGTTGTCCGCCTGCCGGTTCTCCGGTCTTCACTCCGACGGCATCGACGTGAAAGATACGGACGACGTTGAGGTCCGGGATTGCCTGTTCGAGGGAAACTACCTGAACTGCATCCGCATCGAAGGATCCTCCCGCAGAGCGGATGTGCATCATAACAGGTTTATTGATAACGGATTGAAGATGACGAGCGCTCCGCTGGTCCAGTCCATGGGCGTGGATTGCAAGATCCGGGACAACTATTTCGAGGATTTCTCCTATAGCGCCATCGGCGTGGGAATCCATTTCTCGGTGGATGATCCCTACGGCACATCGACCATGGTGGAGAACAACGAAATCTGCATGTCCGAAGCGTTCCGCAGCGGTGTCTTCCGCGAGCTGGTGGATGCCGGCGCCATCTATATCTGGACACAGAACCAGGGTACGGTTATCCGTGGAAACTATATCCACGACCTGGCCGGCCCGCACGGCAACCGCGGCATCCTGGCCGATGACGGCGTCGTCAACGTGGAAATCTGCAACAATCGGGTGTTCCGCATCCAGGACGGTCATTGCATCGACCTCCGGAAGTGTCTCCGCATCCAGCATCGGAAAGCAAGCAAAGTGCGCCGCGCAAATGTCGGTAACCGAATCTACGATAATCTGGTGGACGGACGTATGCGGCTGTATGTCCGAAGCAACGATCCCGACAGCTGCATCAGCGGCAACCAGCGTGTGAAATCCGAGCCATGAGCCTCACTGTAATCATACCGGCTTATAATGCCGTCTCTTTCGTCGGCCGGGCGCTTTCCAGCGTTCCGGAAGGCCCGTATCAGACTGTCGTCGTGGACGACGGTTCCCAGGACGGGACTGCCGATGAAGTGCTCAGGTCCATGCCTTCCGCTCAGCTTATCCGGCAGCAGAATGCCGGTGTGTCCGCTGCGCGTAACGCCGGGATGATGGCTGCAGAAGGGGAGTATCTCGTGTTCTTGGACGCGGATGACCGGCTCGCACCGAGAGCGTTGGAAAAACTGTCCGCCTATCTGGACGAGGCCCGGCCCGATATCGTCATCATGCGGAGTTTCAGTGCTGGCGTTGAACGCTATCCGTGGGGTGGCCTTTTCGAGGAAGGAGTCTTCCTGACCAAGGAAGCAATCGTCCGTCAGGGTTATGTCCGCGGAAGCGTCTGCGGCTGTGCCTTCCGGAAGGATTATCTGACCGCGAACGCATTGACCTTTACCGAAGGCGTGGCGATGGGGGAGGACCTCATTTTCCTGTCTTCGGCCTTGTCCGCCGGCGGAAGCGTCGTTTTCAAGGACATCCACTTTTACGAAGTCATGGAACGTGGCGACAGCGCTTCCCGATTCCATGACGCGGATTTCTTGCGGCGCTACGGAAACGGCCTTGTAGCCGCCTCGGAACGAATTTCCAACCCTGCGCTTCGTACCCTCGCCTGCCTGAGTTATATCTTGGGCATCACCCGCGTGGGGAACGAACTTGGCTTTGGCCCGCGCCAGACCAAGGAAGTGGGACGGATTGGTGAAGTGCTTCCTTTGTCGATGGAGGGACTCAAGACGGACCGTGCGGTAGTCCGCCTCCTGAATCTGAGCTATCCCGCCGTCTATTATGCGAAAGGTCTTCAGGAACGTTTGAAACGATGAAAGTCGTCCACATTACATTGCATTACCTGGATGGTTGGGGGTATCAGGACAATCTGCTGCCCCTGTACCAGCAACGGGCCGGCGCATCGGTGACCGTGGTTACCGATAACGGGCATTTCCCACGTTCGATGTCCGCTCAGGAGCGCCAGGCGATTTTGGACAAGGGCGATGACTACATGGACGGTCCGGTGCGTGTTCGAAAGATCGATACCGCGCTGACAAGCCGTGATTCAGCCTTGCTCTGCTTCGGTCTTGGCCGTATTCTGAAGGAGGAAGCACCGGACTTGATCTTCCATCACGGCCTGCATCTTCCCACGCTTCTGGCGGCCTGCCGCTATGCCCGCAGGCATCCGCATTGCGTCTTGATGGCGGACAGCCATGCCGATCCCATCAATGCTTCCAGCCACTTCCTCTGGCGCGCGCTGTACAACCGTTTTGCCCTCCGCATGCTGGTTCGTACGGCGGGAAAGCAGGTGGACCGCTTTTACGGCGTTACGCCGCTGCGGTGCGAGTATCTGGTGTCGGAGTACGGTGTCCCTTCCGAAAAAGTACGTTTACTGCCGTTGGCGGGTGACGACCGGGGGCTGGCCATAGATGCGGCGGAGGCCCGAAGGACCTTCGGCATTCCGGAAAACGCCTTCCTTGTCGTTACCGGCGGACGCATGGGCACTGGCAAAGGCACGGACCGTCTTGTCCAGGCTTGGCAGCGGCTGCGCCCTTCGTATCCTGGATTGGAGCTCCTTTTGTTCGGGTCCATGGAAGATAGTTTCCCTCTTCCCGACGGAGTCCGCACCCTCGGATGGTGCGACCGCGAAAAGACACTGTCCATCCTGTCGATGGCCGATGTTGCGGTATGGCCCCTCTTTCACACCACGCTGGTGGAGGATGCCATCGTGTGCGGAACTCCCATCATCGTGAAAGACTCCGGCAATGTCTCCCACTACAAGGAAGACGGCTTCGGACTCTTCCTGGAAACCGCTTCCGCCGATGAAATCACGGCGGCGCTTGAGTGGATGATCCGTGAGGCACCCTCTTTCCGCGCCCGCGTGGAAGAAAGGCGGAACAAATACACTTATGCCGGCCTTGTCGACCGGCTGGAAACTGATTATCAGGAATTGGCATGATCGCCCTGAAATTACTTCTCCTGTCTGTTCTGGCGAGTGCTAGCCCCGCGAAGACCGTCAAAGTCTCCACGCAGGCAGAGTTTGACGGGCTGAATACGACCGTCAAGAAAGCGCTTGCGGCCAAGCCCTCCCAGTTGACGGTAGTAATCGAACCCGGGACATACCATTTCAAGGATGACCATCTGGACCTGTCCGGCCTCAAGTGTCCTGACACGGAGCTTCGAATTGAAGGGGAGGGTGCCGTCCTGGTGGGAATGGCTCCCGAAGTGAAGATCTCGCCGTTCTATCGCACATCCCGGGTCGTGGATGTGGTCGATGCGGACAAGAAACTCTGTCGAATCAAGACCGGAAAACGGCTTAGCGGGTCCGGGAAGATGTATATTCAGGTCACGGCCTGGTACCGTCTTTTTACCTGCCCCGTGACGGAGATCAAGAACGGCTATATCTATTTCACCTGCGAGCAACTTGCCCGTAACGGATTAATGTATAATATCAACGGGGATGTCTCCTTTGGTCGGAAACTGCCGCGTTACCGCCTGATGCGGGTGCGGGAGTCTTCCGCCCCGGTGTCTTCCGCCTTCTTCAAGGTGACGGACTGCGATTTCCGCCGTGTATCCCTCTCCGGCCTTACCTTCGACACGAACGCAGACGGGCGCAGCGAGTATGCCAAGGACTGCCTCCTCCGCTTCTATATGGGCCGTTTCGAGAGCGCTGAGGTCTCCCGTTGCACCTTCCGGTCCATCCGCACGGATGTCGTCCGGATTGCTTATTCGGACGGGGTTACGGTCAAAGATTGCCGTTTTGAAGATTGCGGCCGAATCGGCGTGCTTTCCTATAACCATTCGGCAGGAACGGTGGTTGAGGACAATGTATTCGAACGGATGGGCACGTATGGAGAATTCAATCCCTGCGTCCGCTGCTCGGGTACGGACTACCGCATCCGGAGGAACCATTTCACGGACTACGGATGCTGTGCCATCGGCGTGGGCGTGCATTTCTCTGAAAAGATGGAACATCCCTCATCCGGGATTGTCGCGGACAATACCATCACCCAGACGGCCGCCTATCGGAAGGATGCCCCGATGAACCTGCTCATGGACACGGGTGCCATCTACGTATGGACCCAGAACGCCTCCCTGGAAATCCGGGACAACATCATCACCGACATATCCGGCCCCTTTGACAATCGTGGCATCTTCTGCGATGACGGAACGGTCAATACGGTCATTGAAGGGAATACGATCCTGCGCATTGCCAACTCTTATTGCATCGACCTCCGCCGCGCTCTCTCCGTCGAAACAAGGACGGACAGCCAGATCCGGAAGGTCAATGTGGGAAACCGGTTGGGGAAGAATAAAACTGATGGAAAAATCCGCTTCGAACAGCGCTAAGCCGCGCATCCTGTTTGTCCTGCATCTTCCGCCGCCCGTTCATGGAGCGGCGATGATGGGGCAGGCCATCCGCGAAAGCGGGATGGTGGCCGATGCGTCCGACGCCCGGTTCGTGAACCTTTCCGCCTCGGCATCCCTTTCGGAAGTGGGTCGCGTGTCCATGAAAAAACTGACCTTCCTGTCCCGCCTGCTCAGGCAGGTACGGAAAGAGGTCAGAGACTTCCGGCCGGATCTGGTCTATCTGACGCCGACCTCCTCCGGTCCCGGACTGATCAAGGATTGCCTCACGGCCCGGTCCATCCGGAAGCGCGGTTCCAGGGTAGTCCTTCATTTTCACAACAAAGGCGTTTCCGCCCGTCAGGACCGATTCCCGTACGGTTTTCTGTACCGTTCTCTGTTCAAGGATGCAAAGGTCATTCTGCTGTCTGAACGGCTATATCCGGATGTGGAACGGTTCGTGGCCCGGGAGAATGCGTTCTTCTGTCCGAACGGCATCGACGGTGTCGATGTCCGACGCCGGGAAAAGCAATCCGTTCCGGAAATCCTTTTCCTTTCCAACCTGCTGCCGGACAAGGGTGTCGTCGATCTCCTGGATGCATGCAAGATACTGGTAGAACGCGGTTTACGTTTCTCCTGCCGCTTTGTCGGCGCTCCGTCTGCCGCTCTTTCGGCCAAAGATTTCGCCCGCCTTATCGAGGAAAGAAACCTTCACTCCGTCATCCGTTTTGACGGCCCGTTATACGGCTCCGCCAAGTTGGAAGCATTGGCCGATGCCGACATGCTCGTCCATCCCACCCGGGACGACGCTTTCCCGCTGGTGATCCTGGAAGCGATGGCGGCCGGTCTGGCCGTTGTCAGTACCCGTGAAGGCGGCATTCCCGACGAAGTGGAGGACGGAATCACCGGCATCCTGTGCGACAAAGAAAATCCTTCCGCTCTGGCCGATGCCATCGGGAAACTGCTGGAGCAGCCGGATCTCTGTCGCGAGATGGGAAATGCCGGACGGACAAGATACGAGAAACTGTTTACGAAGGCAGCCTTTGAGCGGCGCTTCGTCGAAATCCTGAAACAGATTGTCTGACCTTTTGTTCACCAATGGCCCGGTTCCGTACCGGGAGGATCTGTTCCACGCCTTGCAGGAGGCGGGGGTCGAGATCCTGTTCGGCGTTTCTCAGGGTAATCTTCGTGCCCGACTGGAAAGCGAACGTCCCAAAAGGGTTTTCGTGCCGGAGTTCTCAACTCTGGTACTGAAAGCCCTGCGCTATCGGAAAAAGTACGGATACAAGGTCATTTCCATCTGCGACGACAGTATGGACATGATCCGGGGGAACGATTTCGGGTGGAAGCACCGTCTTGCCCGCCGCATCGTTCCCAGGTTTGTGGACGAAATTATCGTCCACAGTCCCGATGTTCGGCAGTGGTACCAGTCCCGATTTGGGAAAGGTCTCTTTATGCCCATTATCGCCGATGAACGCAGGATCCGCCCCGAACTGGAACGCGTGCTGCCGCTGTCGCAGAAGATGAGGCTGACTGAAAAACCGGTTGTCGCTTTCGTGGGCCGCTTTGTCGGACTGAAGAACATTCTGACCTTGCTGCGGGCCTTCGAGCCGCTTCGCGACCGGGCGCAGCTCGTTCTCATCGGCGACGGCCCTGAACGGGCAGCCTTGGAAACGCTCGCCCCTTATGCGCACTTTACAGGCTTCTTATCCGGTGACGATCTGTTGGCATGGTACAATCTGATCGATATCCTCGTTCTTCCCAGCACGCAGGAAGCATACGGGGCCGTGACGGGGGAGGCCTTGATGGCCGGTGTGAAGGTCGTCGTTTCCCGGAAGGCCGGGTCGGCCGACCTGGTCCGGGAAGGGGAGAACGGATACCTGTTCAATCCCAAGGATGAAAAGGAACTTTCCGCCTGCCTGTTGAAACTGCTGGAAGAGCTGGCCTCCGGCCGTCCGCTCGCCCTGCGGGAGAACCTCCTGCCTTACCGGTTCGAAACCTGCATCTCCGATTTACTGAAAGAAATCAACTCGCTATGAATACGTTAGATACTGTCAAGGCACAAATTGCCGAATCCGTCCGCGTCAAGCAGGCCCTCCTGGCCGACGAAACCCTGATGGACAAGATCGCCCAGGTCGCAAAGGTCATTGTCGATGCCTACAAGGCCGGCCACAAGACGCTGTGGGCCGGAAACGGCGGAAGCGCGGCCGATGCCCAGCACATGGCCGGGGAACTCGTGAACAAGTTCACCTTCGACCGCCCCGCTCTGGCGGCTCTCTCCCTGTCCACGGACACGTCCATCATCACGGCCGTCGGCAACGACTACGGCTTCGACCGGCTCTTCGCCCGCCAGGTGGAGGCCCAGGGCTGCAAAGGAGACGTATTCATCGGCATTTCCACGTCGGGACGCTCCAAGAACCTCGTCGAAGCGCTGCCCGCCTGCCGCGCGAAAGGCATCACCGCCGTCGCCATCGTCGGCGCAAATCCCTGTCCGATGGACGATTACGACTACGTGATCCACGTTCCCTCCATGGAAACGCCGCGCATCCAGGAGTGCCAGACGCTCATCGGGCACATCCTCTGTTACATCGTGGAACAGGAACTATTTGGATAGTTTCTCTTTGAGAACCAGCCAACAGAACTTCGGATTGTTGACCAGATAGCGCCGCCATGTGCGGCGCGGTTCTTTTATAAGGCGGTAGAGCCATTCGAGACCAAAGTCGATCCACTTCTTAGGGGCGCGTTCCACCGTGCCGGCGAAGAAGTCGAAGACCGCGCCGATGGCGCCTGCATGGCAGTGGATGTCCAGCTCCGCCCAATGCTCGTCCAGCCACTTCTCCTGCTTGGGAGCGGTCATGCCCACCCAGAGGAGGTCCGGATCCGCAGCATTGACGGCATCGACCATCGCCTGATTCTCTTCCGGGCTGAAAACGGCCTTGTAGGGCGGTGAGAAGGTCTTTATGTCGATGTGCGGATATTCCTTAGCGGCCCGATTGACAATCTTCTCCAGCGTCGAGGGGCTGCTTCCCAGGAAGAAGCAGGTCCCGCCCTTCGCCTCCAGTTTTCCCATCTCATACGCAAACAAGTCCGCGCCGGCGATCTTTTCGAACGGCACGTTTTCCGTGCCCAGCCAGCGACAGGCCTTCACGATGGAGATGCCGTCGGGGAGGAGGGCGTCGGAATTCATCAGCGCCTTGGCAAAGGCCTCATCTTTCTGCGCCACGACGAAGGAGTGCGCATTGACCGTGTCGATGAGGAACTTTCCCTCCGGCCAGGCGTCCATGGAGGCCCTGGAGCGAGTGAGGTGCAAGTCGCTGATTCTCATGACTTAATACGCTTTCTCATCCTCGTGGCGGAGGAGTTGCCAAAGAGTGAGGAAGAAGATGGACACATCCAGTTCCACGGACCAGTGCTCGATGTACCAGATGTCCTTTTCCACGCGCTCCTTCATCTCGGACAGTTCCTTCGTTTCGCCGCGGCAGCCATTGACCTGCGCCCAACCGGTGATGCCGGGCTTGGCCAGGTGGCGGATCATGTAATCGCCGATGAGGTCGG
>CAMJHJ010000036.1 GCA_946405485.1 uncultured Bacteroidales bacterium
GCGAACGCTCCCATCGAGGAGCAGATCAAAGACTTCCAGGCCAAAATGGAAGCGTTTGAAAACAGATTCAACGAAGGTGCCGCTGCCATCAAGGAAGATGCCGCGCTGACGGCGGAGCAGCAGACGGAGAAGATTTCAGCCCTGTCCGACAAGCTGATCGGCGAGCTGAAGGATTTCTGCCTGAAGACGATACGCAAGAACAACGACAACGAGCTGGGCCTCGAGGCCTTCAAGAATGTCCAGTTCCTGCTGGATGAGGATGAGTTGGAGAAAACAGTCTCGTCCCTGGGAGCCACCATCAAGGATAATCCGGCGATCAAGCAGGTGAACGAGAGTCTGCAGGCCAAGAAAGCCACCAAGGCGGGACAGCCTTTCGTCGATTTCACCATCGTGCAGGATCCTGAGAATCCGGAGACGAGCACGGTGAAGTTCTCCGACTATGCCGGCAAGGGCAAGTATCTCCTCGTGGACTTCTGGGCCAGCTGGTGCGGTCCCTGCAAGGCCGAGATCCCCAACATCAAGGCGGTATATGAAAAGTACGCGGGCGAGGATTTCGACGTGCTGAGCGTCGCGGTCTGGGATAAGCCGGAAGCTTCCGTCAAGGCTGCCGAGGATTTGGGCATCACCTGGAACCAGATCATCAACGCGCAGCAAGTTCCCACCGACCTCTATGGCATCGAGGGGATTCCGCACATCATGCTGGTGGGTCCCGACGGCATCATCCTGAACCGCAACCTGCGCGGGGACTTGATCGAAGCCAACGTTTCCCGTTACGTCAAGGCCAAGAAGTAGTTGACTGTCAGGGAGAAAATAGCTCTCTTCCCGCATTCCCCGGGCGTCTATCGATATTATGATGCCGCGGGGAATGTGATCTATGTCGGCAAGGCGAAAGACCTCCATAAGCGGGTGGCCCAGTATTTCGTGCCCCCGGAGCGGCTCAACCTCAAGACGCGAGTGCTGGTGTCCAAGATCGCGGACGCGCAGTATTCGGTCGTGGACAGCGAGGCGGACGCCCTGCTGCTGGAGAATAACCTGATCAAACAGTACAAGCCGAAGTACAACATCCTGCTGAAGGATTCCAAGACCTATCCCTGGATCTGCGTGACGGCCGAGCCCTATCCCCGGGTCTTCCTGACCCGGCGCGTGGTCCAGGACGGCTCCCGCTATTTCGGGCCTTATTCTTCCGCGATGCATGCCCGGAACCTGCTGGACCTCTTTTCCAAGACCTATCCCTTGCGCTCCTGCAAGTTCAAGATCGACTCGGACACCATCCTGCGCGGCAAGATACGCCCCTGCCTGGACTACCACATCGGCAAGTGCAAGGGCTGCTGCATCGGGGCGGTGTCGACGGAAGAGTACGGAAGCTGGATCGAGGAGATCGTGTCGCTGCTGAAAGGCGGCGTGGGTGATATCCTGCGAGGCCTGGAGACAAAGATGAACGACGCGGCCCAGGAGCTGGATTTCGAATCTGCGCAGCTGTACAAGCTGCGGATCGATGCACTGAAGAAGCATTACGCCCGCTCGATCATCTCCAGCGCCCGGGATCTCAACTGCGACGTGTTCTCGCTGGTCTCCGATTCCCTGGAAAGCTACGGCAATTTCCTGCGCATCCGGGGCGGCTCGGTCATCCAGTCGCTCAACCTGGGCTTCAAACTGGGGATTGAAGAGGAACCGGCTTCCGTGCTCAGCACGTTCATCGCGGAGATTGAATCCAAGTTCGGGGCCCTGAGCAAGGAGGTGATCGTACCTTTCCTGCCGGACGTCGAGATCGAGGGCGTGGAATTCCGGATTCCGGTCAAGGGCGACAAGTTTTCCCTGCTGGAACTCAGCGCCAAGAATGCCAAGGAATTCCAGCTGGCCAACCTCAAGCAGAAGGAGCACTCACATCCCGACGAGTTCCGCGCGATGGCGCTGGAGAACCTGCGTCTTTCCCTCGGGATGGAAGTCACGCCCGAGCATATGGAGTGTTTCGACAACTCCAATATCCAGGGTACCAATCCGGTCGCTGCCTGCGTGGTGTTCCGCGGAGGTGAGCCTTCCAAGAAAGATTACCGGAAGTTCAAGATCAAGACGGTCGTCGGCGCCAACGACTATGCGTCGATGAAAGAAATCGTCAACCGGCGCTATTCCCGTATGCTGGAAGAGGCGCCGGACGACCTGCCTCAGCTGGTCGTGATCGACGGCGGCAAAGGGCAGCTCAATTTCGCGTGGCAGGCACTCTGTGAGCTGGGCATCCAGGATAAACTGACCGTCGTGGGCCTTGCGGAGCGGATGGAAGAAGTCATCCGGGTCGGTGATCCTTATCCCTTGTTCCTGGACCGCAATTCCCAGGCTTTCCGCCTGATTACGCACATCCGCGACGAGGCGCACCGTTTCGGCATCACTTTCCACCGCAGCCTCCGCTCCAAGCAGCAGACGCATTCCGCGTTGCGGGAGATCAAGGGGGTCGGGGAGCAGACCGAGCAGCGCCTGCTGATCCATTTCGGGAGTGTGGCGCGTATCGCCGCCGCTCCGGTGGAGGATATCGCCGGCCTGGTCGGTCCCGCGCTGGCCCGCCGTATCAAAGACGCATTGAATGGAGATGGACGATAAACGCTTCAACCGCTGGTTTTCCGCATTCATCCTGATCGGGATGAGCGTGGCGCTCGTACTGACGACCGCCATCAAGTTTTCGGGTTCCGAATCCGGAAAGGGATTGCTCTTGCTGGCCGCTTTCGGTTCCCTGATGGGCGTGCTCGCGACGGTCTGTTCTGCCAACGGACGCATCATCACCTTCCTTTTCGGCTTGCTGGACGTCGCTATCTACGGGGCGATGTGTCTGATGAACTGGCGCGACGGGGGGTCTGGCCTGGGCAATGCCTTGCTGCATTTCGCCTATTTCGTCCCAATGCAGTTCATCGGTTTCGCCCAGTGGCGGAAAAGGGGAGAGAATGAGTCCGGGCAGGTAAAGGCACGGCGCCTCACCGGCAGGCAGTGGGCAATCCTTTGTCCGGCGTTCCTGGCCGGGACGGTCGTGCTTTACCTGATTATCGCCCGTTTCGACCGGTCTGCGGCGGACGGTTTCCTTCGGATGGCAGTCGTGCTGGATGTATTGCCGCTGGTCTGCAACATATTCGGTCAGGCGCTGATGTCCACCGCATACCGGGAACAATGGTTTTTCTGGATTGGCGTCAACATCTTCTCCATTTGGATGTGGGCGCGCGCCCTTTCGACCGGAGGCGGCTCATATTCAGTTATTTACATCATAAAATACAGCTTCTATCTGATCAACTCCCTCAACGGTCTGCGCATCTGGCACAATCTTAGCAAAGGGGATAGTGTTTGCAAATAAGAAATACTTTTCATACCTTTGTCACACTATTGGTTTGACGTGTATTTTTAAACATAAACTTTTATCATTATGGAGTACGAGGAAATCGTAAACAAAGTAAAAGCGATCATTATCGACAAGTTGGGTGTTGAGGAGTCCGAGGTTACCGAGACTGCGAGTTTCACCAATGATCTTGGCGCTGACTCCCTTGACACCGTTGAGCTTCTCCTCGAGTTCGAGAAGGTGTTCGACATCAAGATTCCCGATGAGGAAACCAGCACGATTGCCACCGTCAAGGATGCGATCGACAAAGTGAGCGAGAAGCTGCAGGCGAAGTAATTCCCGTTTCTCGTGAAATAACCTGAAAAGGATTTACAGGTGAGAGCTCGGTATTGCACCGGGCTCTTTCTTTTTTTGAGAATAATCCCCAATTTTACACTGGAGGTTTAATTCGAATTCAAATGGGTAAGAAGATTCTCGTCGTTGCTTTCTTCCTTGTCTGGCCTTTTGTCTGCCGTTCCCAGGTAGGACGTCTGCCGACGGTCGCCGATATCGATTACAATTATTCCCAGGAAGTGTGCGGTGTTGATGATATGGCCTGGACCTGGTGGTTCGGTCCCCAGGTCTGGTCGTCCGACGACTACAAATCCAAGCTCTGGTGGGGTTATACGTCCGCCATGGGCTATACCGGCATCGCCGAGTACGACGTGGCCGGCCGGACCTTCCGGAAGAGGCACCTGAAGATGGGGCCCTGGCGGGATGACCACAACAACAGCGTCGTGGTCTTGCTTCCGGACCGGAGGCTGGGCGTTATTTATACGAACGGTCATGACAAGGGTAACCAGGTTTTTGTACGGATCTCGAAGACATTCGAGTCCATTGACGAGTTTGACGATGCGGTCCCTATCGATTTTGCCGGCACGACGACCTATGTCCAGTATTTCTTCATGAACGGCCGGCATTACATCTTCACGAGGACCCATCAGGACACGTACAAATGGGCCTGGACCAGTTCGGAGGATTTCGTGCACTGGTCGGAGCCGGCTGAATTCATCTCGGCAAGCGATAAACGCTACTATATCAAGATGCAGCGGGTCATCGATGTCGACGGGATTATACGGATCATCGCCTATGGGCATCCGACTCAGAGCAGCGACTGCAATATCCGGATGGGCTTCATCAACTTCAATGACGGGAACATTTACAACAAGGATGGGAAAACCGTCGTCACCCGTCTTGGGGAGAGTTTTTACTTTACCGACCTGGATGTCCTGATCCCGCATGACGAAGGGAAAGTCTTGCGTCTCTTCGACGTTGCCGCCGCTCCCATGGATGAGTGCGGCGTCGCCCTGGCCTCTTTCACGAAGGAAGTGAAGACGGATTCGCGTTATCTCATCTTCATGAACGGCTCCCTCCAGGACATCGCCGCCGGAGGCCTGCCATTCTGGAATTCTTCCGTCTATCTTGGCGGGATGACCTTCCTGGATAAGGACAGGATCGCGGTGTGCCGCAACGACGGTCTTCCCGACTATGGGACAGATTATGTCGAGTTGTGGAAGTTCAAGGGCGGGAGATGGAAGATGGAGAAGCGCCTGCATCAGGAAAAGGTCGGCCCGAACCTCATCCGTAACATCCGCCCGATCGTGGATTACAACGGGCGTTACCTTCTGTGGCAGCGCGGCTGCTACGACCATCGCGAGAAACCGCACACCTTTACTCTCGAGGCCAAGGTCTACGATCTCGTGACGGAGACTCAGGTAAGATAAGGTTTATTTCTCGCCGCTCTTGGGCAGGGAATAGGTGACGGTCATCGTGGGCCTGCGACCCTCGGCGGAAGGCCCGTTGAGCACTGCATGGTAGTAGCGGTCCTTGTCCAGCTCCTTGACGGTCGTCGAAGAAGAATTGCTGCTGCCCATCATCTGGGCCATCAGCATGTAGCTGTAATAGTTGTTGTAATAGCTGCCGTATCCTCCGTAGCCGTATCCGCCATAGCCATAGCCGTATCCACCGTAACCATACCCGCCATAGCCTCCGTATCCTCCATACATGCCGTTGTAGTAGCTGGAGTACATCATCATGTTGTAGTACTGCGTCATCTCATCCTGCTCTTTGGCAGAAGTGGTGGTGGTCTGGATCTCGTTGGCCATGATCAGGAACCACACGTCGTAGTTGTGGATCTTGTCCAGGTTGTCGAGTTTGAGGATGGACTGGGTGTGATAGGTGATATCCGGCGCATAGGTCAACAGGGAACGGTTGACGTCGCCCTGGTCCTCGGATGAATCGCTCGAATCGGTCAGGCTGGCGAAAGAGAAGCGTCCGTTGTCATTCCGGATCCGGCAGGTCGGACTGAGGATCTGCGGGTAGCGCTCCATATCCTTATAGTCCTCCGGGAATTCGAAGGGGAGTGACAGGGAGGCCCGGTTGATGGCCGCTTCGGCCGGATTGCCGTGGCGGGAGATTTCCTCGATGAGTTTCTCCCGGATTTCAGTCGCGGACAATACGGGCTTGAGTCCGCCGCCGCCTTCGATATAAATCTTGTCCGTCGCGAAGCCGCTGAGCTCACGCGTCTCATGACTGCAGACGTTGAGGCAATACTGCGGCAGGTTGGAACTGGCGTTGTAGATCAGCGAGTCCACGTCGTAGAACCTGTCCGGGCTGAAATAGAAGAGGAAGGTCGTGTCCCTTGTCACGCCGTCGTAGTCGGCCGTGATGCCCAATTCCGCAAAATTGCCCTGGATGTAATAATAGGATGCGTTGAACTTGAGCTGCAGGTTGAAGATATTGATGCGGCCCCCTTCTCCGGCAGGCTCGTCCGTCTCAAAGACGATGCCGGGGAATTTCTTGGTGTAGGTCGCCATGTCTTTCGTGTCCTCGGGGGTGATCTCCAGATACTTCTGCCCGAATTCCTTGGTGAAGAAGAATCCGAGCGTATCCTCCGACCCGTTGAAGACGGGGACGCCGCGGGTGATGCGCCGTGTCCCGTGCTTGAGCCGGGTGTTGATGTCGTAGGTGGAATCGAGCGCTTCGGTCAACTCGTAGACGTTGATGTTCTGGTGGGCATAACGGTCTTCGTCCCGCATGACGGATACGGTGTCGCGGGTCATCGTCAGCCGGAAATAGCGGAACCGGGCGTTGGATCCGAAATCGAGCGAATCGTCCATCGGCACGAGGGTGACGGCCGAGCTGCGGGTCGTCAGTCCGAAATCTTCGTCACGGATGGCTCCGAAGGTGATGCGGGTCTGGGAGTAGCCGGACAGGCTATCCGCCGGCACCATACGGATCTCTTCGAGCGGGAACTCCGCCACAAATGTATCAAATTGCTGGTCGGTGGCCAGGAAACCGGCCCCCAGGTCATAATCAACGTGTACGCAGGACAGGCAGCAGGCCAGCGCGGCCGTGCCCAGAAGGGGGAAAATACGTTTCAGGAAATGAAAGTTCATTTTTTACAACTGATCATAAAACCGGTCGTATTCGTCGATGTAGCTGCCGTCCTCGAAAGAAGCCTCCGAGTAGGGCAGTACCGGGAGCTTGAGGGAGTCGCAATACTCCTTCAGGCTGCCGTCCGCTCCGGCGTCTCCGAAGATGACGGCGTCCGAATACGTGATAGCTGTTTTCGCAAGATTTATGCCATCCGGCTCTTCCAACAGGGCGATGTCTCCGGCCTGGATGCCGCCGGCGACGATTTTCTTCGCAAAATCCTTGGAGAAGGTCTCCTTATCCGCATCGCCGTACAGCGACAGGACCACCTTGCTGCCCGCGAAAATCGGGTCGTCACGATAGATTTTCTTCAGGTAGAGGGGAACGAGCTGGGAGATCCATCCGTGGCAGTGGATGATGTCCGGGGCCCATCTGAGCTTCTTGACGGTCTCGAGGATACCGCGCGCGAAGAAAATGGCCCGCTCATCATTGTCTGCAAAGAATCGCCCTTCCGCATCGCGGTCGATCTGCTTGCGGCGGAAATAATCGTCGTTGTCAAGGAAATAGACCTGGAGGCGGGCAGAGGAGATGGATGCGACCTTGATCACCAGGGGACGGTCCACGTCGCTGATGATGAGGTTCATTCCGGAAAGGCGTATGACTTCGTGAAGCTGGTTTTTCCGCTCATTGATGCATCCGTACTTCGGCATGAAGGAACGGATCTCCTTTTTCCGCTCCTGGATCCCCTGGGGAAGGTTGCGGCAGATGCCTGCAATCCGGGTGTCCGGGAGGAACGGGGACATCTCCGAATTGACGAAAAGAACCTTTTTTGCAGTATCGGCCATCTTGTTGCGTCTTAAAAGTCAGATTCGAACAAAGATAAGAATATTTTTTCAAATATTGATAAATCACTATCTTTGAGGTAAAATCGGAAATAGCGCGCGAATGGGCAAAAGCATGGAGAAAAAACTGGTCCGCCGGAGGCTGGCGAATGCCTGGCTCTCGACCATCATCAGCATCAGCCTGGTGCTGTTGCTCGTCGGACTGGCGGCCCTGCTCTTGATGAACGCCGGCAGCGTCTCCGACTATTTCAAGGAAAATCTGCAGGTTTCCGTCCTGATGAAGCAGGAGGTGGGAGACGAAGAGACAATGGCCTTCCAGGAGGAACTGAACGGTCTGGAATTCATCCGCGGGACCCGTTTCGTCTCCAAAGAGCAAGGCGCCGAAGAGATGAAGGCGATGCTGGGGGAGGACTTCCTCAGCGTCTTCGAATCTTCCCCCGTCCCGGCCTCGATCGACCTGACGCTGGAGGCCCGGTATGTCTCAGCGGACAGCCTGGCCAAGGTCAAGGAGATCCTGATGGCCTCTCCGCTCGTGGACGAAGTCAGTTATCAACAGTCCCTGATCGAGGCCTTGAACCAGAACCTGACGAAGATCGCCTTGCTGCTCGGCATCTTCATCGTCCTGCTGCTCTTCATCTCATTCGTGCTGATCAACAATACCGTACGGCTCAGCGTCTTTTCCCGGCGTTTCACGATCCATACGATGAAACTGGTCGGTGCGACCAAGGGCTATATCCGGGCGCCGTTCCTGGCCCAGGCAGTGTTCCAGGGGCTATTCTCGGCTCTGCTCGCGATCTTATTCCTGCTTGTGATCCTGTTCTTCGTCCGCCGGGAGTTCGCGCAGCTGTTCGAGATTTTCCAGATGCCGGTCCTGCTCGCCGTGATGGGAATCATGGTCGTGAGCGGTGTGGTCATCTGCGTCTTGAGCACCTGGTTCGTCGTGGGGCGGCTGGTGTCGCTGAGCAAGGACGAGTTGTATTATTAAGAGAATAATTATAGAAGATATGATGGATAAAGGAAAGATGGCGACGACGCCGAAGAATCTCCGGATGATGATAGCGGGACTGCTCGTGATGATCGCGGGCTTCATCCTGCTGGCGGGCGGGGGCAGCAAAGACCCCCAGGTGTTCAACTATGCGATGTTCGACTTCCGCCGCCTGGTAGCCGCGCCGCTGGTGATCATCGCCGGTATCGTCGTGGAGGTCGTCAGTATCATGTCCGTTTTCAAGAAGAAGGAGGACCGCTGATATGACTTGGCTGCAAGCTTTGCTGCTCGGACTGGTCCAGGGCCTGACGGAGTTCCTGCCTGTCAGCAGCAGCGGACATCTGGCGATCGGGCGTGAGATCCTGGGCGTGGAAGCGTCCGGGGACCTGGTTTTCGAAGTTGCGGTCCACGCCGCGACCGTCCTGGCGACGATCGTGGTGTTCCGGAAGGAAATCTGGAAACTGTTGTGCGGGCTGTTCAAGTTCCGTTACAACGATGAGACGGACTACATCCTCAAGATCTGCCTGTCGATGATTCCTGTGCTCTTCGTGGGCCTTTTCCTGAAGGATAAGGTCGAAGGCCTGTTCTCATCCCTGTTGGTTGTCGGACTGGCGCTGGTCGTCACGTCGATGCTGCTGTTCTTCTCCGATTTCTTCACCCGCAAGCGGGAAAAGCCGGAGCCAGAGGAATCGGAAGGGGGAGCGCGCAATGGCATCTCCTGGTGGCAGGCGCTCGTCATCGGCATCGGCCAGGCATTCGCCGTCATCCCCGGCCTGTCGCGTTCCGGTACGACGATCAGTACGGGATTGCTCAGCGGTGTGAAGCGGGACAAGGTGGCGCAGTTCTCCTTCCTGATGGTACTCGTCCCCATCCTCGGGGAAGCTTTCCTCGACGTAGTGGGCGGTGACGCTGCCGCTTCCACCATCGGCGCCCTGCCGCTGCTGGTCGGTTTCCTGGCGGCTTTCGTGTCGGGCCTTTTCGCCTGCAAGGTGATGATCGCCCTGGTCAAGAAGGCGAAACTTTCCTGGTTTGCCTTGTATTGCGCCATCGTCGGCCTTTTGGTCATCCTGTTTACGATGCGATAGCCTATGCCGGAGCGGAAAGGGATCTATTTTGTGTCGGACGTCCACCTCGGGCTGCAGGTCAGCGATCCTGCCGGCCGGGAAGAGCGTTTCGTCTCCTTTCTGAAGTCTATCCCCGCCGAAACCACACGCGCCCTCTATCTTTTGGGCGACATCTGGGATTTCTGGTACGAGTATAAATATGTCGTTCCGAAGGGAAGCGTGCGGGTGTTCGCCGCCCTGCTGGAGCTGATGGACGCCGGCGTGGAAGTGTACTTCATGGCCGGCAACCACGACATGTGGTGTTTCCATTATTTCGAAGAACTGGGCATCAAGATCTTGCGGCAACCCTATTGCTTCGAGGCGGACGGGATTCATTTCTGCGTCGGCCACGGCGACGGGCTCGGCCCCGTCCCTTTCGGCTATCGCCTGATGCACGGGATCTTTTCCAACCGTATTATCCAGGCGCTGTTCAGTACCCTGCACCCGACACTTGCGTTCGCTTTGGGTAACGCCTGGTCCCGGCGCAACCGGCTCTCTCACGCTCCCTACCGTTTCCGCGGGGAGGATGAACCGCTGTATCGCTTTGCCGCGGAATTTGAAAAGGAACACCGGGTGGATTATTTCATTTTCGGGCACTACCATGCCGAAGTGGACATGACGCTGCCCGGCGGGGCGCGTCTGTTGATGGCGAAATCCTGGATGGAAGATTCTCCCTACTGGTATTCGGACGGTATCTCGGTCTTCTTGGGCCATTCGAAGAAGATCGAGAAATAGAACACGTCAAATTCCCCTTTCTCCCAGAGTTTGACAAGCTGCTCTGTCTGCTTGTCCACCCCTTCCGGATCATAACGTGACTTCAAGTCCTGGTCGAAGAGTTTGGCGATGCCCTGCCAGAAGACGGCGGCGGTCTTGCTCTTGTAGTCCTTGACGACGGCGTAAGGGGTCTTGCCCATTTCGCGGTCCACAAGGCGCACCAGGAGCTGGCCTTGCGAGATGGTCATGTGACGGACGGCGTCCTCGAAATCGTGCAGCAGTTTCCACTGTACGTCGTTGATGTATTTATCCCGTTTCCGCCGCTTCAGGTTCTGTGTCTCGATGGTCAGGTCGACCTCCTCGGACAGTTTCTTCCCCAGCAGGGCGTAGGGATAGACTTTGTTGAAGTTATAGACGAGTTTGCAGTATTTCCGCCAGTCTGTCTTGTTGACGCGGCTCCCTTTCGGGAACACCCAGGCGGGTTGGATGGTGTCAAGATAGACCGTATCCCCGTCCTGTACCATATAATACATGTATACCGGCGAGTTCCTGCGTTTCTGGGCGTGGCCCGGAAGCGCAAGGAAAAGCAGGAGGACTGCCAGCGGAATCCATATCTTTCTTGTCGGCATACGGGACAAAGGTAAGCAAAAAAAAGACCAATTGAACCCGTGCCTTCCGGACCCTGTTTTACCCTGTCGAAAACGAGCGGGATTTTTTTTTGCCAGATGTCGGAACTGGTTGAAAATACGACACTTGACATTTCAATCTGCCTGTCGAAAATAATTGAAAAAAAATATAAAAAGCATTTGAGTTTTCAGTTTTTTTACTAACTTTGCAGTCCCAAAAATCGACCCGTTTATACCTAATATATTGAGGGTCAATGAGTTGGGGAAATTTGATTATTTATTTTTAAAACAATAAACGATGTTACAACCTAAGAAAACAAAGTTTAGAAGGGAACAGAAAGGCCGCATGAAGGGTAACGCCCAGCGCGGCAATCAGCTTGCGTTCGGATCCTTCGGTCTCAAGACCCTTGAGAATTGCTGGCTTACCGCCCAGCAGATCGAAGCCGCCCGTCAGGCCATTTCCCGCCGGATGAACCGTGAAGGTCAGATCTGGATCCGGGTCTTCCCTGTGAAGCCTGTCACCAAGAAGCCGTTGTCCACCCGTATGGGTAAAGGTAAGGGCGATCCCTACGGATTCGTCGCTCCTATCACCCCGGGTCGCATCCTGTTCGAGGCTGAGGGTGTTTCCCTCGAGGTCGCGAAGGAGGCAATGCGCCTGGCGTCCAACAAACTCCCCGTCGACACGAAGTTTGTCGTCCGCAGGGATTATGTCGAATAATTTAATGGAGAAAGAAAATGAAAGTTTCAGAAGCACGCGAAATGTCCATCGCCGATCTGCGTGACCGCATCCAGATCGAAAAGGCCAACCTTGATACGATGAAGATCAACCACGCGATCTCTCCATTAGAGGATACTTCCAAGTTCCGGAAGACCAGAAGGGATATTGCCCGTATGATCACGATCCTCGCCCAGAAAGAAAAAGAACTGAATTAATTTGAAATCCTATGGAAAGAAATCTTCGTAAGGAAAGAATCGGTGTCGTGGTCAGCGACAAGATGGACAAGACCATCGTCGTCTCTGTCGAAATCAGGGAGAAGCATCCCCTCTATGGCAAGTTCGTCAAGAAGACCGCCAAGTTCGTCGCCCAGGATGAGAAGAACGAGTGCGGCATCGGCGATACCGTCCGCATCATGGAAACCCGTCCCCTGAGCAAGACCAAGAACTGGAGATTAGTTGAAATCGTTGAAAAAGCAAAATAGTTTATGATACAGCAGGAAACACGTTTACAGGTTGCCGACAACAGCGGTGCGAAGGAAGTCCTCTGCATCCGCGTCCTTGGCGGTACCAACCATCGTTATGCTACGGTGGGTGACAAGATCGTCGTCGCAGTGAAGAGCGCTATGCCGGGTGGTGACACCAAGAAGGGCACGGTCTCCAAGGCTGTCGTCGTCCGTACCAAGAAAGAGATCCGTCGCGCGGATGGTTCCTACATCCGTTTCGACGAGAACGCCTGCGTCCTCCTCAACAACACGGGAGAACTCAGGGGCACGCGTATCTTCGGCCCTGTCGCCAGAGAGCTGCGTGAGAATTACATGAAGATCGTTTCACTGGCACCGGAGGTCCTTTAATCATTGAAGAGTATGAAAAAGATTCACATCAAGAAAGGCGACACCGTTTATGTAAACGCCGGTAACGACAAGGGAAAGACCGGTAAGGTCCTTTCCGTGATTCCGAGCAAGGATCGCGCGATCGTCGAAGGTGTCAATATGGTCAAGAAGCACACCAAGCCGAATTCCAAGCAGCCTCAGGGCGGCATCGTCGAGCAGGAAGCCGGCATCCACATTTCTAACCTTCAGCTTATCGACCCCAAGAGTGGCAAGCCCACCCGCGTCGGCTACAAGATGGTTGACGACAAGAAGGTCCGTTTCGCTAAAAAATCAGGAGAGGAGATCAAATAATTATGGCAAAGAAAGCTACCAATACTGAAGTCCAGGCCCTCCCCAAGGGATATGTGCCCGCACTCAAGAAGCTTTACACTGAGGAGATCGTCGACCGCCTCATGAAGCAGTTCTCATATACGACCGTGATGCAGGTCCCCCGTCTCGTCAAGATCATCCTCAACGAGGGTGTCGGCGACGGTACGCAGGATAAGAAGATCGTCGAGGAGTCCGCAGCCGAGCTGTCGCTGATCAGCGGCCAGAAGGCGGTCATCACCACCTCCAGCAAGGACATCTCCAACTTCAAACTCCGTAAGGGCATGCCCATCGGCGCGAAGGTTACGCTGCGCGGTGTCAAGATGTACGAGTTCCTCGAGCGTCTGATCCGTGTTTCTCTCCCCCGTATCCGCGACTTCAACGGTATTTCCGAGAAGATGGACGGTCAGGGCAACTACACCCTCGGTCTCAAGGAGCAGATCATTTTCCCGGAGATCGACATCGACAAGAACCCCCGGATCCATGGCATCGAGGCCACGTTCGTGACTACCGCCAAGACCGACGAAGAGGCCTACGCCCTTCTGAAGGAGTTCGGTTTCCCGTTCAAGAAACATAATAAATAAGATACTATGGCAAAAGAATCAATGAAAGCCCGCGAAGTCAAGCGCGCGAAAATGGTTGCTAAGTATGCCGAGAAGCGGAAGGCTCTCAAAGAGGCCGGCGATTGGGCTGCCCTCGACAAGCTTCCGAAGAATTCCTCTCCCGTCCGTCTCCACAACCGTTGTTCCATCACCGGTCGTCCGAAGGGCTACATGAGGGCATTCGGCCTGAGCCGTATCCAGTTCCGCGAGATGGCTTCCAACGGCCTCCTTCCCGGTGTGAAGAAAGCCAGCTGGTGATTATAAAGACAATTAATTATTAACAATAGGATATCGGGCGCGCACGCGCCGGTTCTAACAAAACAAAAAAAGAAATGACTGATCCCATTGCAGATTTCCTTACGAGAATCCGTAACGCTTACCTCGCCGGTAACAAGGTGGTCGAGGCTCCCGCTTCCAAGATGAAGCTTGCCATCACCAAGATTCTCTGTGAGAAGGGCTACATCCTCAGCTACAAGGTGGTTGAGGC
>CAMJHJ010000037.1 GCA_946405485.1 uncultured Bacteroidales bacterium
CGAGTCTCGTTTTCCGCTCCAAACGCCTCGCAGAAATGCGGGGCGTTTTTGTTTGCGGGGCGGTCATCTGTGTCTTGTCCTGAAGAGAAGGAGGGACATTTGCATAAAAGTGCAAAAGACAATATATTTGTTTCCGGAAGATGCTTTACGGATGGATAAGGCGAAATTGATTGCAGGACTGAAAAGGGGCGACTATGACAGTTACAAAGCCCTTTTCGGCCTGTATTATGCCCGTTTCGTCCATTTTGCACAGAAACTGACCGGTGACCGCCAGGCCGCAAAGGATCTGGTGCAGGAAGCGTTCATGAAGGTGTGGATCAATCGGGACAAACTCAACGAAACGCTTTCCATCGAAGACTATCTCTTCATTCTCGTCAAACGGGCCGCCATCAATTTCATCCGGGACCGCAAGTTTACAGAAACGCTGACCCAGGAACTGGGCGAGTGCATCGGCGGAGATGCGTCCTCCGACCGCCCGGCCGAGACACGGGACCTGATCCGCAGCATCCATACCTGCGTTGAAAAGATGCCGCCGCAGCGCAGGAAAGTCTTCCTGATGAGCCGCCGGGAGTCCCTCAGCAACAAAGAAATCGCGCAGAAACTCTCGCTCTCGGAGAAGACCGTCGAGCGGCATATCACCCTTGCGCTGACCGATCTCAGAAAAAAACATCTCTCCTGATTGGGGGATGCGGCCTCCCGGCGTGTTTTCTATATGTAATCGAGATGATGACGATGGAAAACAATGCCCCCTTCCAGCAATTTCTGCTGGAAAACGAGCACAATCCGGAAACGGATATCATCCTGAAAATGATGCTGGAAGATTCAGCATCGGAGGATGCCATGCTTACAGAAGAGGGATTCCGGACCTTCGCGGAGCGCTCTGGCATTGCCCGAAATAGGAAAAAACGCGTTTGGAGGCGTATGGGCGTCGGCATCGCCACCTCTCTTTTCCTCTCACTCCTGCTGTTTTCATTCTGGGCTCTGCACCATGCCTCGGAGGCAAGGGTCGAATGGGTGCAGGTCGGGACTAAATACTCCGAGTCCCGCTCCGTCAGCCTGCCGGATGGAAGCACCATCCTCCTCAAGCCCTGCAGCCGGCTCTACTATCCCGACCATTTCTCTGGACGGGAACGGAAGGTGATGCTGGCAGGAGAGGCTTTCCTCGACGTAGCGAAAGATCCCAGGAGAAAGTTTGTCGTGAGCGCGGGAGATATGGAGGTGACCGTTCACGGCACCCGATTCAATGTAAGTTCCTTCCTGGACAAAGAAGAAGACGAGGTGGCCCTTCTCGAAGGGTCGGTCGAAGTCCGAATGCAGGGTCAGCAGGGCTTCGTCACGCTGGCTTCCGGCGAACTTCTGAAATATGACAAGCAGTCCGGAAGCGTGGAACGGCGCCGTTTCGCCGCCAATTATTATGAAGAGGTCCTGCAGGCGGGCGGTCTTCAATTCAACAATGAGAAACTCTGCGACATCGCTGCCGTACTCACCCGCAACTTCGGGGTCAAAATCATCATCGAGGACCCGTCCCTGTCGGCCGAGCGATATTTTGCCTCCTTCATCAACGGTGAAGGAGTAGATGCGATCCTTTCTGCCCTCAACACCGGTAACCACTTCCAGATCAACCGTAAAAATAACATTATTTATATAACCCGATGAAAGTCTTTCAGCGAATAATCCGGGAAGCGGCCCTCGTGTGGCTGCTCTTCTGTCCTCTGCTGCTGCGCGGGCAGGAGATCAGCCTTACCCTGCGTTCCGTCCCGATCAGCAAGGCGCTCACCGAGATCCAGAAGGCTTCCGGCTATTCGATTGTCGTCAAATCGGACGATCTGGACATCTCCAGAAAGGTGTCGCTCACGCTCGAGAACGAAAGCGTACAGTCGGCCATCAGCCGCGTTTTCGCTCCGCAGAGCGTGGATATCACCGTCAGCGGCACGAATATCTCCGTCAGCAGGAAGCATGTCCCGACGCCTCCTCCGGCAGCGGTGGCGTCCCCGACCGTGAAGGGGATGGTCCGCGATGAGAACGGGGAACCCCTGATGAGTGCGGCGGTTCAGGTGAAAGGACACGGCAACCAGGGCGTAATTACCGGTCTGGACGGGGAATATGAGATTGAAGCGTCGGCATCGGATATCCTGGTGTTCTCTTTCGTCGGGTACAGGACCTACGAAGTGCCCGTCAAGGGCCGCAAGGTGCTCAACGTGACGCTGGAACCCGATACCGAATTCCTGGAAGCGACGGTTGTCGTGGGCTATGGCGTCCAGAAGAAAGGGACCCTGACGGGAAGCATCGCCTCCATCAACCAGAACTCCCTGAAGCAGGCGCCTGTCGACAACCTTAACAACCTGCTCGGTGGCAAGCTGCCGGGTCTGGTATCGCGGCAGACAACCGGCCTTCCCGGCGAGAATGAAGCCAGTGTCTACATCCGCGGCATTTCCACGACGGGGACATCCACCCCGCTCATCCTGGTCGACGGTGTGGAACGGGATTTCTCCAACCTGGATCCCAGCGAAATCGCCGACATCACCATCCTGAAGGATGCGGCATCGGCCGCCGTCTACGGCGTCAAGGGTGCCAACGGCGTCATCCTGGTGACCACCCGGCGGGGCGACGACGCCAAGCCCGTGCTGACCTACAACGGTGCCATGACCTTTTCGACCAATGCCGATATGCTGGACCTCCTGAACGGTCCCGAATATGTCTACTGGCACAACCTGGCAACCGACCTCGACGGGGTGGCCCGGGAATACAACGAGCGGGAAGCGGGTTATGTTTCCAACGGCGGCGACCCGCAGGGGATCTTTGGCAATACAGACTGGAAGAAGCTGATATTCAAGGATTTTGCCTTCGGACACAATCACAATGTCAGCATTTCCGGAGGTAATCGGACCGCCCGCTATTTCGTGGGCGGCAACCTGCTCAGCCAGGACGGTATCATCGACAATGTCTGGTTCAAGCGGTACAATCTACGCTCCAACCTGGACATCAACCTCACGGAGGGGCTCACGCTGAAATTCGACCTCTCCGGCCGGATCGAGCGGCGCCATCAGCCCGGCGTCTCCGCCGGAAGCAGCGATCCGACCGCCTCCCTCGACAACGGCGGTGCGGAATACGGCTACAAGAACATTGTATTCTATACCATTTCTGCACGCCCTACTACCCGGCCGCAACTACCTGACGGGCAATATATCGGCTACATGAATCCACTCATCGCCCGGGACGAATCCGGGTTCAACGACAAGAGTGCGTACTATGTACAGTCATCGGTAAGCCTGGAGTACCGGTTTCCCAAAGTCAAAGGGCTTTCTGCCCGTGCCATGGGCAGCTATGACTTCCGCAGCACACTCCAGAAGCACCTGATGCTCCCCTTCTCGCAGGTCACTCCCCAGTATGGGAGTTCCGATGGAATCGGCGGCGTCATCCTGACCCCGGGCAATTCCCCGCACCTGTCCGCGGGCATCAATTCCCTCACGGAATCCCACGCACTGTTCGGCCGCTACACCGTCCAAGCCCAGCTGAATTACGACCGCACCTTCGGCAAACATGATGTTGGCGGAGATGTCGTATGGGAACAGAGCGGGACGCACTACCGCACCTTCTCCGCATCCCGCCAGAAGTTTGTCATCACAGAGATTCCCGACCTGGACTTCGGCGGCGAGATTACGCCCAATTCCTCCAAGGGCAATCATTCCCTCACGGGACGGCAGGGCCTGCTCTTCCGGGGAAATTATGCTTTCGACCAGCGTTATCTCTTCCAGGCTTCGGTGCGCATGGACTGGTCGGCCAAATTCTCGAAGGAACACCGCCTGGGCGTCTTCCCCGCCGTTTCGGCCGGCTGGCGGATATCGGAAGAACCGTTTATGTCCTCCTCCCGGAACTGGCTCGACAATCTCAAGCTCAGGGCCTCCTGGGGCATGCTTGGCAATGATTCGATCTCCGATTTCCTCTATGTGCAGGGTGTCGGGCTGACCAAAAATCCGGATGTGGTCATCGGCACCCAGCCCGCACAGAGCATCTATACGACTTCCATTCCCAACTCCGACATCACCTGGGAGACGACCACCACCGTCAATGCCGGTCTGGACCTCTCGATGTGGAATGGGAAACTCTCTTTCGAGGGGGATGTTTTCTACAAAGTGACGCGTGACATCCTCCAGTCCCGCGCCGGGGAATTCCCGCCGTCGATCGGCGGCAATTATTCCGCCATCGTCAACAAGGGGATTGTGGACGTAAGGGGTTTCGAGATCGTCCTCGGGCACAGGAACCGTGCCGGCGACTTCGTCTACGGCATCTCCGCCAATCTGAGCTACGCCGCCAACCGCTATGTGAGTACCAACGACAGCGACAACATTCCGTCCTACCAGAGCAAGGTCGGCCAGCCGCTCGGCGCCGTTCTCGGCTATGTGTCCGAGGGGCTGTTCCAGACGGAAGAGGAACTGCTCTCCTCGCCCAAGACCAGCGATGCCGTCCGCCTGGGCGACATCAAGTACAAGGACCTCAACGGAGACGGCAAGATCACGACGGATGACCGGACCTGGATTGCCCGCGCACAGCTCCCGAAGATGATGTTCGGCGCGAATTTCGACTTCTCCTGGAAGGGCCTGGGGCTGACGCTGTTCTTCCAGGGAGCGGCGATGACCGACATTATGTTGTGCGGGATGTATTCCGCCCTGAGTTTCTCGGACGGCACCTATTATACCCAGTCGTTCAAGTGGGGCAGCAATCCACCGAAATACCTGGTGGAAGGCAGCTGGCGGCCGGATCATCCGGAAGCCTCCTATCCTCGCCTGAGTACCGCTTCCAGCAGCAACAATGCCATTGCGAGCGACTTCTGGCGGAGGGACGCCTCCTACCTGCGGCTGAAGAATCTCAACCTCTCCTATACCCTTCCCTCCCGGTGGACGCGAAAGGCCCATCTGGACAATGTCAAGGTGTACTTTACCGCAACCAATGTGCTGACGCTCTCCAGGCTGAAACAGCTCGGAATCGACCCGGAGGCCCCCAGCGTCAACAATGGATATTACCCCCAACAGAGGACTTTCAGCCTCGGTCTTAATTTCTCATTCTGATCCCCGTCTATGAAAAAGATTGCCAACCTTCTTTTTGCGGCCCTGATCGTCGCGGCCTGCAGTTCGGTGGATCTGTCTCCGACCGACCGCTACGACAAGACCTTTGCATTCAAGAACAGGGAGAATGCCGAAAGATACCTGAACTATTTCTACAAGGAAATCTATCAGTTCGGGCAGTTCGGTTCCCACGCCCTGGGCGGCAGCAATGCCAACATGTCGGACGGCCTGACGGATATCCTCAAATACGGTGGCATCGTGGCCGGGACCGGCGACTGCAACCTGATCATGACCGTCGACGGCCAGCAGCGCACTACGCAGAATTACTTCGATGCCTGGACGACCTGCTACAACTGGATCCGCCTGATCAATGAATTCCTGGATGGCCTGGAAGAGAACAGGAGCCATTTCTCCCAGGAGGAGGCCGACCGTTTCAAGGCGGAAGCGCTCTTCTTCCGTGCCTGGTCTTATTTCCTGATCATGCGTTGCCACGCCTCTGAAAAGGACGACCTGGGCGTCATCCCCTATACGGACATAAAGACAATGAATGCAGACGGGAAGGACCACGCCCGGGCGAACCTGTCGGACTCCTGGGACCTCATCCGAGAGGACGTGGACTTTGCCGTCTCCCATTTGCCGGAACGGGCGGACTCGCGCGGACGGCTGCACCGTTATGCCGCGCTGGCCCTGAAGGCGCGCGCCATGCTCTATGCCGGACGATACGCCCTGGCCAAGGCGGCGGTCGAGGAAATCAATACCGACGGCGGATATGGCTATGAGGAAGATTATGACGACATCTTCGCCTCGCTGAATTCCAAGGAAGCGATCTGGGGTTACGGATTTATTTCCGGCGTGCTGACCCATCAGTTCGACGCCAAGTATTCCCAGCCGGGAGACGTTTGCCTGAACGGCAATTTCGGCAGCGGCCTTGCCGGCCCCACCCAGGAATTCGTGGATATGTTCGACAACGCCGACGGTACGCCTTTCGACATTTCGGATGCATCACGCCGCTTCATCACGCCGGAAAATGCAGCCTCGCGTGACCCGCGTCTTTCGAAATGCATCCTTTACAACCAGGCCGAATGGAAGGGACGCAAACTGGAATGTCACGAAGGGGGCGTGGATATGAAATATATGCCTTACGGCTCGGTCAATTCGCCGGGCAATACGGTTACGGGCTACTATATCCGCAAGTTACTGGACCCGTCGAACAAAGATTTCCTGGTCAACGGTTCCTATCAGCCCTGGATCGAATTCCGCTATGCGGAGATGCAGCTGATCTATGCGGAGTGCTGCGCCTGGGAGAAAGACTATGCCAAAGCCTGGAATACGGTGAATGCGCTGCGTGCCGCCCGTTTCGGAAAGGAAGTTTATACGGCCCCGATCAATTCGTGGGAAACGGCCCTGGATGTGATTCTCAAGGAGCGTGCCGTCGAACTGTGCTTCGAAGGACACCGGTTCTGGGACCTGCGGCGTACAGGCCGGGCAGCCCAGGTGCTGGACGGCAAGAAATACAGCGGGGTCTGGTGGCATCCTTCCGGAGAAGGCCGCTTCTCGCCGGAACTGATTGTATGCGAGATGGGTCCGCGCATCTATCCGGAACACTTCGACCGCTTCCCGATTCCCCAGACCGAAATCAACAACAACCGCCTCGCGCAGCAAAACAGTGACTGGTGATGAAAAAGTGGATTCTTGCGGCCTTGCTGCTCCTCGCCGCGGCAGCCTCCTGCCAAAAACTGCAGTTTCCGGTCCGTTCGGACGACACCTCCCTCATCGGGCTGAAGTGCTTCGTCTATTACGACCCCCAAAACCCCTCTGTCCGCCAGGAACTGAGTCTCCTGATGGGAACGTACAACCGGGAGAGGGGACTGATCAGCTACACTTTCCCCGCCGACGAAAGGTTCACCCCGGCCGCCCTGCAGCGTTGCCGGATCGAAGCGACGATTCCTCCGACGTCCGTGCTGGAACTGACGGATGCCGGCGGGAATCCGCTCGGCCATGGTTTCGAAGGTTTCTACGACCTGCGTGGAAATACCCTGTACTTCCGGATTACGGCGGCGGACGGAACGGTCAAGCCGTATCAACTGACTTGTAAATCCTCACGATAAAACATTATCAACCATTTAATTAATAATAATTATGAAAAAATTTGCACTCCCTTTTCTGATGCTGCTGTCGTTATTGGCATGCAAGCGGGAAGACCCGGTGTTCTCGCTGACACTGAGCAATGCGAACGTCAAGGTGTCCAATCTGTCCCAGGATTATCTCGTCCAGGTGGACAACAATGCCAAGACCATTTACATCGAGGTGGACTATCTTGACAAGGCGGAACTCTCCGCTCTGGCGGTGGAAATTGTCGGTCTCCCCGCAGACGCTGCCGCAAATCCGGCCAAATCCACATTCAACTACGCTTCCGGCGCCACCCAGAAGGTGAAAATCACCCAGGGCGTGACTTCGGCCGAATATGCCATCAGCGCAGCCGCAGCGGCACCCCAACCCCACTTTGTTTCCGTCAAACTGAACGGGGTGGATGTCGTCGACGGCTCGGCCAAACTCAAGGGTTCGGCCGACCTGACCACGGTTTCCGTCGAATTTGTCGTTTCTCCGGCCAATACCATTGTCAAGGTTGGCGGTGAAGTGATTGCTTCCGCCACGGAAGAGGCCCCCAACGCCATCGACTTCAGCGACAAGCTTAACGGAGTGAAATTTACGCTTGTCTGCGATGATGTCACGAAAGAGGAGACGATCAAGGTCGTTACCACCGGTATCAACAAGGTCAATCGTCTGTGGGGCCGTTACGTCAAGCCGGTTACCGACGGCGCCGACGCCTGGTGGTCCGAGGTCATTCCCGCCAGCGACCAGTCTATGCGTACGATGGCAATGGATGATAAATATATCTATCTGGCCAAGACCAACAAGACCCTCTATGCTGTTTCCATCACCGACCCGACCAAGACCAAAGCGATGGATATGGGCGACTATGCTGCCGGTGGCGTGTTCGGCTCCTGCGCCCTTGCTTCCATGGAGGACGGCAATGGCGGCTATGTTACTCTGCTGAGCAATATGGTCAACTCCACGGCCAGCGAATTCGTCATTTGGATGTGGGATTCCATGGACGGCAAACCGACGAAAGTCCTGTCCTATCATCTCCCGGAAGCCGCCCGTATCGGCGACCAGATGTCCGTAGAAGGCACCTGGAAAGACGGTAAGATCTGGTTCCACGACTTTACTTCGCAGCAGGCCGCCTATGTGTTCACTGTATCCAACGGTGTTATTAACACGACGGCGACCAAGGTGAGCTATGACGCCAAGCAGGGTAACTGGAGCGCTATCTACAAGTATGACGATACGCAGTATATCGGCGGAGGTCCCGGGGCCAAATCCCGTCTCTTCACCATCAGCGGAAGTACGGCGACCACCCAGCTGGAGCTTCCCGGCGCCTATTTTGCCAATCCGCTCCACGGTATCCGCTTCTTTACCTTCAACGAGCAGGAGTATATGTCCTATGTCGTGCTCCGCAACAGCTACCAGGACGGCCAGTTACGCATCACCGAACTCAACGGCGAGACGCTCAAGGCTTCTTTGGAAACCCCTGGCGCAACCTGGAGGTTCGGTCTCGGCGACCCGGTCGAGAACGACATCACTGCTGAAAAGAACGGAAATGGACTAGGCAACAGCATCCTCCGCACCATCGGCGGCAAGATCTATATTTCCGCCTATGTGCCCGGCGCCGGCCTGTCCGTATTCACCATCGAATAATTCTTTTTCCACGGGGATGGCGGGCCCGATCCGCCATCCCTTTTTCTATCTGTTTGCGTATGATCCGACGGCTCCTTTGTCTTGTTTGCCTTCTCTCTGCGTGCTCATCCGTCAAGCCGGTTGAAAAGGAAACGCAGTGGGCCATCCGGAGCATTGCCTTTGCGGAGTGGCCGGAAGCTACCGTCCAAATCGATAATGATGCCCATACCGTGAGCATCATCCTTCCGCACGGAAGCAAAGCCGGGAAGAGTGTGGTGGATATCCAGCTTGACAAGGGGATTACCTCCGTTCCTGCAAGCGGCGAAACGACCGACCTGGCTACGCTGAAGGCCATTTATCTCTCCGACGCGAAGGGCAGCGCAATGCGGTATGCCGTAACCGTGTCCGTCAGGGCTTCCTCTTCGACGGCCTTTTCATCTATGTGTGAAACGCGGTATCTGGTCAAAGCATGGCCGTCGGGAAACAAACTGTCTTTCCGCCTTCCTTTCGGGGCGGACCTCCAGCATCTCTCCTTCGAGGCCGACACCCCGGAGGCACTCCGTTTCGCCCCGTCCATCTCGGACATCGACCTTTCGTCTCCCCGCGAGGTGAGCGTCATTGCCGCGGACGGGGAAACCACCCGGAAAATCACGCTGGAAGCATCCTTGTACCCGAAAGATACGGGGGTCCGCGGCGTTTATCTTCCCTCTCCCTCCCACACGGGTTCCTTCCTCTCCTACAGTGAAGTCTGCAAGTCGTTGGACCTGCTCGCTTCGCTCAATTTCAACTGCCTGTTTGTCTGTGCCTGGGCGGCCTCCAAGACGGCCTGGGACAGCGATGTGCTGAAGGAAAACAGCACCTGGCCGACCCGGGCGGCCGGCAACATGTACGCTTCCTACACCGGCGGATCGGGTGATGCGGTCCGCGATATCATCGAGGCGGCCCACGCCAGGGGCATCAAGGTGATTCTCTGGTTTGAATATGGATTCATGCATGGCATCGGAGGTGTCAACAAGAGCGATCCCGTCCTGGCGAAACATCCTTCCTGGATGGGGATCCGGGATGACGGCTCCGCCTGCCATTACAACGATACGGATTATTATCTGAACGGCTACGATCCTGATGTCCAGAAGTTTATGCTGGACCTGATGAAAGAGGCCGTGACCCGCTATCCCGATGTGGACGGCATCCAGGGCGACGACCGTCTGCCGGCAATGCCGCGCAATTCCGGCTATGACGAGGCGACCCAAGCACGTTATCTGGCGGCCACCGGGAAGGCGGCCCCGGCCGATTATAACAATGCCGACTGGGTCCGCTGGCGCCTGGATGTCCTGAATGGCTTCGCAGCGAAGATGCACACGGAACTGAAGGCGCTCAAGCCTTCATTGATCGTCTGCTTCGCTCCCAATAAGTATCCCTGGTGCGAGAATGTCCTGATGCAGGACTGGCCGGGCTGGATTGCCGACGGCAGCGTCGACCTGCTGACGGTCCAGTGCTACGTGATCGCCCGTTATGAGGAGGATGCCTCCGCGACGCTGGATATCGTCCGCGAAAAGACAGACGCCCCTCTCTTCAACCCGGCGATGATTCTCAAGAACGGAGATGCAATCCTTCCCGTAGATAAAATCGCCGCCCAGCTCCAGTACAACCGGCAGATCGGGACCTTCGGCGAATCGCAGTTCTGGTTCGACGGGCTGAAAATCCCGGAAGTCCAGGAGATTTTCAAGGCCTATTACAGTTATCCCGTTCCTTTCCCCAACCTATGAGAAGGAAAATGACAATACTCCTGTTTGGTTTGTTCTCCTGTATCTCATGTACCGGAGAGAAACCCGGGCAGGAAAGCCCATCCGGTACTGACGGGCCAGTGCCTCCTGCTGAACGGGTTCTGGCCGCTCCGGGCAACCTTACTGCACAGAAGACGGATGGTGGCATACTCCTTCAATGGGAGGATCTCAGCAACCGGGAGGAAGGTTATCTGGTGGGAAAAAAGAACGGGAGCAACGGCAAATCCGCCGAATTTTTCCTGCCGGCGAATACCATATCCTGGACAGACACCGATTTCCATTCGGGGCAGACAGATTATACCGTTCAGTCTTATTGGCACATGGACAGGTCTCCGGCCTCATCGGTCTCTTTCACGGAGATTGCCCTGCCGGAAGTTTCATTCCTCCCGGTGGAGGCATCGTGCCATATGGCCGTCCTTGGCCTCAAAGTCATCTCCGACGGTGGCGATCCCGTCACGTTCGGGGTTACCCGCAGTCGCGACGACGGATCGGATTCCCGGGATATCTCCTATGCGGAACGTCTCTCCGCCGGAGATGTTGCCTATCTGCTCTCCGAAGACCTGGAGGAAAATGTGACATACCGGTTCCTCCCCTGGGCTGAGAATTCCGCCGGAAGGGTTTCCGGGGACGCCCGGACGGCCCGCCTGAGTGCGAATCCTGGCCCGGTAACGCTCACTTGGGAAGACATTCCCGCCGGATCACTTCCCCAAGGCGTAGCGTTGAAGAAGGCCTCAACCGACGTTTTGGGCCATCCTGTCAATCTCTGGTGTGTCATGGCGGATCTGTCCAAAGGAACGGTCGAAATCCGCACCACAATTTCACAGACCCTCATTGAGCCGGGTACTTATATCCGTGAGACGCTGTCCGGAGAAGGGCGGGTCCTGGCCCTGACCAACGGCGGTTACTTTGCCTCCCCTGCGATGTCGTACAGTTATGTATGTGACAGAGGAGTCAAGAAGGCGTCTAATGTGACGCAGCTGACCCGGACACGAGGCTATACGGTCACACGGGGATTCTGGGGCGTCGACGCTTCCGGCCGGCCCGCCATCGGATGGCAAAATGGAGAGAACTGCTATGCCGAACCGCTTCCCGTCTATGACGGAGGTCCGGTCTTGTATCCCGACAGTAACCTGCCGCTCCTTCAGGAGTGGACGCCCTTTAGCGCCATAGGCGGAGGTCCGGTACTGGTCAAGGACGGAAGATACTGCTTTGATTATCTGAAATCCCTCTCAGGGATGTACCTGTCCAACCACGAGCTTTTCCAGTCGGACATCTATGCGTCCGGCCTCCGTGCGCCCCGCACGGCAGTCGGATCCAATCCGGATGGCCTTGTCGTGCTCCTTGTCGCCGATGGCCGCAACAGCGGCGGCAGTACCGGGCTTACGCTGGATGAGCTTGCACAGATTATGACGGGACTGGGATGTACGGATGTTCTCAATTTGGACGGCGGTGGTTCGTCGATGATCCTGACAGGTTCAGAAGGGACCCTGCAGAATAACCCTTCCGACGGGCGGCAGCGCAAAGTACTGTCATTCGTCTCGATCATGGAGAAAAAGCAATGAAACGTTTCTTGTGGCTAACCGTCCTGCTGATGCTGGGCACGGCCTGTACGGCAAAATATGATGTCGTCGTCATCGGCGGCGGCACGGGCGGAACCGCTGCGGCCATCGAAGCGGCCCGTAACGGGGTTTCCGTCCTGATCATCGAGCAGTCTCCCTGGCTGGGCGGAATGCTCACAAGTGCGGGCGTCAGTGCCGTGGATGGCAATTACCGCCTCCGCGGTGGCATCTTTGCCGAATTCAGCGACTCGCTCGCAGCGCGATATGGTGGCTATGAAGCGCTCAAATCAGGATGGGTCAGCAATATCCTCTTCAATCCCGCCGCCGGGGCGGACATCCTGCTCAGAATGGCCCAGGAAGCCGGCGTTCAACTCCGGCTGCAGACAGACTTTCACTCTGTGAGGCATTCTGGCAATGACTGGATCATTGTCCTGGATGACGGAAGCAAGGTCCGCGCCCGGATCCTGGTCGACGGGACGGAACTGGGGGATGTGGCCTCCGCGCTGGATATCCCCGCCCTGCCCTCCTACGGCCCCGTACAGGACCTGACTTATGTATTGACGGTCAAGAAGTATGACCACGATGTCCTTATTCCGCGCCCGGAAGATTATGATGTCAACCGTTACCGGAACTGCTGCCTCAATCCGCTTGCGGAGAATCGCGAAGGCCTGAACCCGGACGGCCAGCATCTGTGGCCTCCCGAGCAGATGCTGTCTTACGGCATGCTGCCCGACGGCGAGATGATGATTAACTGGCCCATTTCCGGCAACGACTACTATCTGGACTATCTGAATCTTTCAAAAGAAGAGCGGGAGAAGGCCCTGCAAGGTGCCCGGAACCGTTCGCTGGGATTCTTATATTTCATGCAGCAGGAGCTGGGATATACCCGCCTGGGCATTGCGGATGACGTCTATCCTTCTGATGACGGGCTTCCGTTCTATCCGTATTACCGGGAAGCACGCCGGATCGCAGGACGCGATACCATGACGTTTGCGGCGGCGGCCCATCCTTACGATTATGACCTGTATACCCGCGCCATCGCCGTAGGAGATTACCCGGTTGATCATCATCATTTGCAATATCCGAAATGGAAGGAGATGCATGTTCAGCCGTATGACCGGATTCCCTCGTTCTCCGTGCCGCTGGGTGTTGTGATGCCCGTCTCGGTGGAGGATTTCCTGGTGGCAGACAAGGCGATCTCCGTCGACTACGACATCAACGGCTCCACCAGATTGCAGCCCGTTATCCTGGGAATTGGACAAGCGGCCGGTGCCCTGGCCACACTCGCTGTCCGGGGCGGCTGTCATCCGTCCGAGGTTCCCGTTCGGGATGTGCAGGAAACACTGCTGGATCACGGCTGCTATCTGCTTCCGTTCCTCGACCTGAAACCCGGAGATGAAGGGTTCCGCCAGTTGCAGCTGGATGGCTTGGACGGGAAAGTCCGGGGGGAGGGACGTTCCGTGGGCTGGGTCAATGAAACCTGGGTTCACAGTCCCATCGTTGAAACGCCTTGAAATGAGGATTTGAAGGCGCCGTGACTTGACCGGACCTTATCGCGAGGCGAACTCCTCGAAGGGCTTCAGGCCGCCGGCGACCCGGTAAATCTTGTAGTAGAACGCCCGCCGGTTCGTCAAGGTGATGCCGTTTTCGCTTCCCTTGGAAGCAAGATCCTCCCACTGCTTGAGATTGGCCTCCCGCTTGGCGTCATCCGTGTAGTCGG
>CAMJHJ010000038.1 GCA_946405485.1 uncultured Bacteroidales bacterium
GCGCGGTAGTGCGGAGCGTAGAGCGACTCAATCGAGACGACCGGTGCAGTAAACAGGCCCGCCTGTGTCACGAAGAACTCCTCCCGCACCGTGGTATTCTCCTCCGGATAGGTGTCGAAATAATAATCCGTATGGTCTGCCTTCACATCGCGGTAACCCTGGGGCTGGAAGGTCCACCAGCCGTCAACCCGCAAAGGACGGATACCCCAGCCATAGTGGCCGGACAACTGCTCCACAGGCCTCAACGAAGCCTCGCGTGGCGCGGACAGTTTGACGAAACTGCGGTTCTCCGCATTCCAGATGCGATACTCCACGGCGATCTTGTCGCCGACCTGCACCGGAGCGCCCGGGGCTATCTCCTGCCACTCGAGCACCTCGCGGTTCTGTTCCTCCGTCCGGTTGTTGTACTTCTCCTCCACGGCCTTCGCCCGCAGGAAGCGGCGCGACACCGTAAAGCCATTGCCTGTCGCAACAATCTCAGAGAAGGGCTTATCGAAAGTCTTCTTCAGTGCGATCACCCGCGTCTGCAACACTTCCCCGGGGCCGGAAAGTACGCTATGGATGGCATCCACGAACGCCGGATCCGTATCCCAGTGCTGGGTCTCCTTCTGCAGCATCAGCCACAGCCGGATCCCGTCGGCGACATCAGCTGCCGCCTGCTTTTGCGCGGCAGGCACGGATACGACCCGGGACAGGCCGGACAACAGGTCGCAGAGCAACGAATGGGCATAGGCCTCACTCTCCAGCAAACCCCGCCAAGGCATGACGGCATTGGGATAATACTTGCCGCCATCGCGATGGTCCACCGCATACTCCAGCAGACTGAGCACATCGGCGTTGAGCGAGCGCTGCATCTTGCTCTCAGTCCCGAAACTCACGCCCCAGGCCTTCGCCAGAGCGATGCCGTCCGGTCCGGAGACCAGGTTCTGCAAGGTCCGCAGCCGGCGCGCCTTCGGCAGGATGGCCCCGTTCAGGCCACGCTCCTTCTTGGGTACCAGGTACTCGGAGACATATTTCTTGAACTCCTTCATCCGCTTGTTGAACACGGTCACATTGCCCGAAGGTTTGACTTCGAAGGCCACCCGGGGATAGAAAGAACGGATGTACAGGTAACAGTCCGTGGACAGGCCGCCGCACCAGAAGGGCCATTCATAATCGAACTGGTTGCGGTCCAGGAAACGTACGGCCGTCGCCTTGATGTCGTCCGACACGCCATCCTGCAAGCCCTGGTCCGTGATTTTGGCAAAACGTTCCAGCAGCACGGCAGTGATTACCGGCGAAGACTTCATCCCTTCGAACCATCCGAATCCGCCGTCACCGTTCCGGCAGGCCAGGATGCGCTGCAACAGCTTCTCCGTCGGGGTTTCCGGATCGAAGGAGACGCCCAGCGAGCCAGCCACCAGCCGCACATACCAGGCTTCGGAAAGCGAGAGCACGTCGTCTCCTTCAGGTTCCACCTTGGAGGGAAGCGCTTCGCGCACCATATCCAGGATAGAAATCTCCCGCATTTCGGCATCTGCGCCGGAAGTATTGACAAAGGAAGAGCGCAGGCGCGTGATCAGAGCCTCCCGGTCCATACCGGCCAGAAGGACGGCGGAGTGCGCCTCGGTCAGGGTCTGTACTGCAGCGCGTACCGGTACGGTCAGGAATACGCCGTCAGACACACCGTCCGCAACATAGGACGCCTGGATACCCAGGATTCCTGCTTTCAGCAACTCTTCGGAAGCCTCAATCTCATAGTCCACCGTCTCCGTAGCGCCGTCGGCAAGCAGCGGCAGTGCCCCGCTCAGCGTCTTGAACGGTGTGGAAGAACGGTCTGCGGAACCGAAGAGCTTCAGGATGACACGGCCGTCCCGGAGGTCGCGGCCGGCACTGTTGGCCACCGACACTTTCAACACATACTTATCTCCGGCATAGAGATACTTCGGCTCCACGACAGAGACCTTGACCGGCGTCGTGACCACCATCTCCTGATGCGCATAGGCATTGCGCATGGATGGGTCGTGGGCATATACCGACACGTGATAGGTCGACAGCTTGTCGGAAGTCCGGAAGGAGAACGACAGGTCTCCCGACGCATCCGAGCGAAGGAAGGGTTGGAAGGTGAGGGCGCTCTCGAAACGCTCGCGTACCGGCACGTCAGGTCCGGCCTCTCCAGCCTCCTTCATTGACATGAAGACCGACTCATTCGCAGACATCGGCGCCTCCATCGCCATTTCCTCTGCCACCGCATCCGACATCAGCATCGCATCCGCAGAGGCAGCCTTCGCCATCCCCAAACCACGGACGCGGATACCGTTCGACCGGGTGGCGCCATAACCGACCACCACGACATCATCCAGCGACTGCTCATCCTCTTCCAATACGACCCGCATCACGCTCATGGCCGTGACAGTGAGCGTTTTGAAACCGATGCTGGACACGACAAGCTGTGTGCCTGAAGGAACGACATCCAGTACGAACTTGCCATCCATGTCCGTCACGCCTCCCTTGGTCGTACCTTTGACCATCACGCTGGCTCCGGCGACAGGTTCGCCGTCCTGATCCACCACCAAGCCGACGATCTTGCCGGGCTGAGCCTTCGGCAGCGGAGCCTCGAACTTCGGAGAAGAGCCGAAAGGATCGACACCCGTCACCGATCCGGCCACCGAGTTGCATGACACATACGCAGGCGAGAACTGTCGCAGCGTCACCGTCGGCCAGGAATTACGTCCAAAGGCATCCAGACTCTTGTCATAGACGGCGGCGACGGCTTCCACGCCCGGAAGCGTCTTCAAGCTGAATGTATACTCCGTGCCCGGCATCGTCCGATCCGTGAAGGAAGCGAACGAAAGAGGCAGGTCCAGAGTCTTGCGGACCCGGTGGAACTCGTGGTCATATTCGACGGCCTCGCCGTACTTGAAATAAAACACTTGCACGCGAACGGCTTCCGGCCAGGCCGGATCATAGGCCCATTCCAGGGTCTCCAGCGATCCCGGTTTGCCGCAAACTCCCGACAGGTGGATCTTGCGCGTGGCAAGGACTTCCCGGTCACGGCCGAATACCGTTGCCACGGCCCATTCCTCACCGTCCGCCGTACCCATACGGACCCTGATCTTTTCCCCAGGCTCCAGCTGGTCCTTTTCCGTCAGGAAGAAGCGGCGGACCGGAGCCGCCAGAGCCTTATCCCTGGCACTGACTTTGAGGATACGGCAACGCTTGTCTTCACCGATCTCCTTACCCGGAACCTTGGCGGCAACCTGCAGGTCATACAGGCCGGAGGATGGCAAAGCCAGTTTCACGACCGTCCCGGAAAGGACGGATGCGGAATCCACGACCGCTCCTTTCCCGTCATGAAGGACATAGGAAAGTTGCATCGGGACAGGGTCCCCCTGCGTATTGCGGGCGGTCATCTCGACCCTGACCGTGTCCGCATCCACCAGGTAACGGGCGGCTTGTTCACGGTATGGCATATAGCGGCGACGGGGACGGAAAGTACCCTGCACCGGCTCATCAGCCGGCACGAAACTGCCGTCTGCAGCATTCAGGACGTTCATTTCCACCCGAACCTCATCCGCGACATATACGGCGGTCTGGAAATCCAGGGTCTCCCCCGTCGCATCGAGGACTTTGACCGTCGTCTGATGAAGACCGGACTGCTTCGGAGTGAAACGGACGACGAAAGAGCCGTCCGCTTCCGGCCGCACCTCCTGCTCGGAAACGACCTCCCCATAGCGGAGCACCTGCGCCGTCACCTTGGCGCCGGACAGATTGTGCCCGGAGTAAGAAGTGATCCGGCCTCGTACTTCCGCCTCCTCACCGACGAGGAAGAGTTTGTCCACAGGTTCGAACTGCAGCGTGAAGGTCGGCAGCACGAATTCATCCACCCGGAAATGCCGGATGCCGATCGTATTCTTGCCTTTCTTGATCCGGAGCAAGAAGACGCCGCCCCGCTGGCCTTCCGGCAGCGGGAAGGAGCCGGCGACCGAGCCGAAGGCATTCGTCTTCAACTGCTCACGGGCAATCTCCTCTCCCTGCGCATTGACCAGTACGGCCTCCAGGGAGGCATCCGGAATCACGGAAGCAGACTCCGTCAAATCTCCCTTGAAGTACACTGCCTTGAACTGCAGGGTATCACCGGGGTTGTAGGCACCACGGTCCATATAGATATTGCAGAACGTATCGACGCGCTGGTCCCGGATGACCGGTTGGAAGCGTCCGATCGCCACCTCACCGCTGCGGCGGGTCCGGCCCTTCTCTCCGGGGGTTTCAGCCACCAGGGTATAATAGATGTTGCGGTTCCCGGAGAGCAGCGTCTGCATCGAGGCAGGCAGTGGAGTAAAACCATCCAGCCGGACAGATTCCTCCGCAACAGCTTTGTCACCTTTGCGAAGGACCAGTTTGCAGCGGTCCAGCGGCTTGCCGCTGATATAGTCCGTCACATAGACCGAATAGCCTTTCGCTTCATTCCGATGCGCCAGAGACAGGGTATGGCGGTTGTACGAAGTGGAGGAAAAAAGCTTTCCGGAACTGGCTTCAATCCGGTAACTCCCGTCATCCAGGTCCGGAAGCGGAACGGCAACGCGGTCCAGGGCGTAAAAGCTCCCGACTCCGTTGCGCACCGGAATCCTGGATCCCACCTGAGTCTGTCCCTGATAAATCTTCAGGTCCGCAAGTCCATGGTTCCGGAAGTTCACAATGATGGAATCTTTCCCGACGGAAACAAACAGGGCCTTATCCTCCAAAGTCCCCGTCAACGCTTTCACACCCTCGCAGGACTTGGCGATACGGGCTTCGGAACCTGTCAGTTTCGCTTTGTCGGCAAGATATTGCTTGCAGTCGGCGAGCAGGGATTTATAGTCGTCAGACTTCCCGCCATTGCGGTTCAGTTCGGAGAAGCGCAGCTCAAGCAGATCCTCCCTGGGGTAAAAAGCAACGGCGCCCATCGCAGGATCAGCTGCCATCGCTTCCAGGGCCGGTTTGCGGAGGTCCTTTTTCTCCGCGTCCTGTTCCGGAAGCCGGCTGGCGATATAATAACGCAACGTGGGAGAGACCGGATAGCGGTCTCCAACCTCAGCCTTAAGGGCAATATAGACTTCATCCTTGTCCGGTTCCTCGAAGGACATCGAACGGCCACGGAGCAGGTCCCAAAGGGCATACTCCCTGTCATTCCGGACAAATTCCTTCAAGGCTCCGCCGAGATAAGCGCTCAGGTTACGGTAGAACTCCGGATGGTGGCCTTTAGAGAAACTCTCCCCCTTGGAACGTACATATTCCCAGCGCTCCTCGGTGGATTTGTGGCCGAATTCGCCCATCCAGGTATAGGTCACGATCGGCTCGTCAAAACGTTTCACGAGGTCTGCGAATCCGGTCCGCAGGGAATCCTGCAATTTCCAGTTACGGCTCACCATGACGTCGATATACGATTTGCCGGCATCATAGAAATCGGCCGGAAGATGCTTCTCCAACGCCTCATCCCGGATATCCTGGAGGATTTCGGCGGCTTTCTGGGGCCTGTCGGCCTGATGCATCTTTTCGTATTCCGCCCAACGGGCGGTGAGGACGTGTCCGTTCGATTCCATAAGCATATCTTTGGTCAGGGTATTCTTTCCTTGCGCGAGGAGCAGGATCGTTCCTGCCGCCAGAAGCAGGGTGGCGAGGAGGAAGGGTTTCGTTTTCATTTCGTTTCGAAATAGGTGATGGCTTCACTTACAACAAAAGTACTGCCACCGATGTAGATCAGAGAGTTTTCGGTCGCATTTTTTTCGGCTTGCCGTATCCCGTCTGCTACAGAGCCGCAGATGTCGGCCCCCTTGGGGAATTGGGCGGCTATCTGCGCGGCAGGGAGCGCACGGGGAGTATTCGGGGTGACGAAATAATACTCGGCGTCGCGGGGCATCAAGGGGATGATATCATCGAGAGCCTTGTCGGCCATGATGCCATAGACGATGAGAAGGCGGTCGTAGCGGCCGCTATCCATCATAGCTCTCAGTTGCGCGAAGTTCTCCCGGAGGGCGGGAGGATTGTGACCGATGTCGCAGACCGTCAGGGGTTTCAACTGCAAGGTCTCCCAACGGCCGCGAAGACCGGTTCGGGCGGCGGTATGCGCAAGGGCGTCCCAATCAGGTTCAATACCCAGCAAGTCCAGCGCCGCCAGGACGGTCCGAAGGTTCTTCCACTGATACTCGCCCCGCAGGTCCATTGCCATTGCTTGCACAGGAGGGCGGTCGAAGGCTGTGAACTTTGGACTGCATTCCCCCGAAGGGGTTAAACTCTCCGCAGTCCGAAGTTCACAGCCTTCGACCGTCCCGCGCATGCCCGCGGCCGGACCGTCCAGCGGAACCAAATCCTCTGCAAAGAACAACGGACACGGAGCGGAAGCGGCAGCAGACTCAAAGACAGGCGCCGTTTCGGAGTCCCTCTCCCCCACCAACGCCGGTACACCCGCCTTGAAGATGCCGGCCTTCTCCCCGGCAATCGCGGAACGGGTCGATCCCAACTGCGCGCAATGGTCCAAACCGATCGAAGTCACAAGGGACAGTTCCGGCACCAGGATGTTGGTGCTGTCCAGACGTCCTCCCAGCCCCACCTCGACCACGGCAATATCCACTTCCTCCCGGACGAACCAGTCGAAAGCCATCCCCGTCGTGATTTCGAAAAACGAGAGCGACAATTCATCAAAAACGGCATTCCACCGATCCACGAAGGATAAGACGTCTTCCCGCGCAATCATCCGGAACCCATCCGGCTCCACGATCTTGATGCGCTCCCGGAAATCCAGCAGATGCGGCGATGTGAACAATCCCACCCGCAACCCTCTGGCTGCCAGGACAGAGGCAAGCATCGACGACACGGACCCCTTACCGTTCGTCCCTGCCACGTGGATGGTCTTCAGCGCCTCGGAAGGATGCCCCAGACGCGCATCGAATGCATACATATGCTCCAGCCCCGGCTTGTAGGCATCGGCGCTGAAACCCGCTTTCGACACAGATGGAAAGCGGACGAAGAGGGCGGAAAGGATTTCGTCGTATCGATCCATGGCACTTTGAACTGAATGTAAAATTAACTATTTTTACAATCCGATACTATACCGGCTATGGAAAAGATTTCCGCATTGTATGCGCGATACGTCATCGACGGCATCCCCCAGGAGCTCTCCCCCGGAGAGATGCTGGACGAGTGCCTGGCCAGCAAAGACTGGCGGGACACCCCTGTTTCCGCGGAAACCATCCTGGATGAGACCGTAGACCCCCAGCCCCGAAACGACAGTTTTGACAGTTGGCGGATCCGGGATTATCTGGCATTGACCGGCAACGCACCGGAACGGGAGCTCCCCGTCCTGTTCTCCGCACCTTATACGAAGATCCTGATCGAGCGGGCGCTGATCGATGCGGTCTGGCAGGAAGGTAACTTCCGGCTCGGAGACCTCAGTCTCAAGGCGGAATGGACCTGGGACCTCGGCCGTATCGGCAATGCGGCCGCCTTTCACGCTTCCGCACAAGCTGCGAGCGAAATCCTGACCGGGCTTTCCCTCAAGCTTTCCTCCTATGGTTTCACCGAAGGGGAGAAATGCGGTCTTCATCTCTCAACATCTGTTTTCGGAGATGAATACGAAGCCGAGGAGTTCCAGTTCGAACTCCCCTACCGTACCGCGCATCCCACTTTCCTGCCCGTAAGACGCCCTACGCTCGCATTTGTGGACGATCCGGATTCCTGGCTCATCTACATTCCGATGGATAACTGCGAGTTCCGTCTCGGCGGATCGCTGCTCTCCGATTGCCTGCAGCAAGGAGGCGATATCGCACCCGATCCGGCCGATCCCGATTATTTCATCGACTGTTATGAGGTACTCCGGGAAATGGTGGAGGACAATGTGATCATTGCGGGTGCCACGGTCGGCGACGGAGGTTTGCTGACCACCTTGAAAAAAATGGCCGCCGCTGCCGGGGATAAGGTAGGTGCCAGGATCAGCATCGGCGACCTGATGCAAGCCTCCGGCGAACAGGACATCGTCCGCCTGCTCTTCGCCGAGGTCCCGGGCGTGGTCATCCAGATCCGGGATGAAGATTATGACTACCTGGACGCCGAGTTCATGCTCCAGGACGTGGTCTTCTATCCTTTGGGCCATCCGGTACACGGAAAGGGTGAGATCAAGGTCGACACAAGCGGAAAATCCGGCATCCAAACCATCCTGGAGTCCATCATCCGCAGCCAATCCTCCGAAGGAGAAGATTAAAGACAACATATCCATATGGCTCGAATCCCAAAACCCGTCGGAAAAAAACCGAAGATATTCGTCCTGGACACCAACGTGATCCTTCACGACCATCGGGCGATCCGGAAATTCCAGGATAATGACCTGGTCATCCCCGTCGCCGTCATCGAAGAACTCGACAAATTCAAGAAAGGCACGGATGCGCTAGCGTACAATGCGCGCGGCTTCCTGCGCGAACTGGACAAGTTGACGGAAGGTCGTCTTTTCGGACCTCGCGGCGTCCCGTTGGGCAAGAATCTCGGAATGATCAAGATCGAGCCCAACCACCCCTTCCCCAGCGAGATGAAGGACCTCTTCATCGACGATATCCAGGACCACCGTATCCTGTCAACCGCTATCTGGGTACGGGACAACAACCCCGACCGATTCGTCGCCCTCGTGACCAAGGACATCAATCTCCGGATGAAGTCCAAGGCCGCCGGCATGATGGTCCAGGATTATCTGAGTGACAAATTGGATGACGAGCGTGTGGAAGGAACCCAGCGTGAGGTCCAGGAGATCCGCATCGGGGACGATGTGGCCCAGGACCTGCTCTACGGGCCTGAGACCGCCGTAGACTGGGAGGATGTGACCGAAAAACAGCCCGCGCCCAATACGCTCTTCAAATTGCGCAGGCAATCCGACGACAGCGAAACCATCTGCGCCCGATTCGATCACCACCAGGGCCGCATCATCCTGGTCAAGAGCCGCAGCGCCTACGGCATCCGTCCCCGCAACGAAGAGCAGAAGTTTGCGATGGATGCCTGCCTGAACCCCCACATTCCCCTGGTTTCACTCACCGGCGGCGCAGGCACCGGCAAGACCCTCATCGCCCTGGCCTCCGCCCTGGAGCAGGAGCGGGACTATGACCAGATCATCCTTTCCCGTCCTACCGTAATCCTGGGCAATCAGGACATCGGTTTCCTTCCCGGCGACCAGAAGAGCAAGATGAGCCCTTATCTGCAGCCTCTGATGGACAATCTGAACGTCATCAAGGCGCAGTTCCGCCCCGGAAGCAAGGAGGCCCTCAAACTCGAGGCCATGGTGACCAGCGAGAAGCTGATGATCACGCCCTTGGCTTACATCCGCGGCCGCAGTCTGGGCAAATGTTTCTTCATCATCGACGAGGCGCAGAACCTGACGCCGCATGAGATCAAGACCATCATCACGCGCGCCGGCGAAGGGACCAAGATGGTCTTCACGGGCGATATCTTCCAAATTGACCAGCCTTATCTGGACCAGTGGTCCAACGGTCTGAGTCATCTGGGTGAGAAAATGACGGGGCAGAAGCTTTTTGAACATGTTTTCCTCCGCAAGGGTGAGCGAAGCGAACTGAGCGACCTGGCCGCCAAGCTGCTTTAGCGGTCGCCAAGTTTAGATAGTCTGAGGCCCGCTGTATTTTTAAGGAGCATTCCCCGAAGGGATAAAACTCTCGCTCCTTAAAATACAGCGGGCCTCAGACTTACGTACGACCGTCGCAAAAGCCGCGGGCCCAGCCATTTTTGGAAGCATTCCCCGAAAGGGTTCATTTCTGCTTCCGAAAATGGCTGGGCCTGCGGCTTCTAGGCGAGCCTATGCCTGCTTGATGGCAGCCTGGGCGGCGGCAAGGCGGGCGATCGGCACGCGGAACGGCGAGCAAGACACATAGTCCAGGCCGATCTTGTTGAAGAAGTCGATCGAATCCGGATCTCCACCGTGCTCTCCACAGATACCGCACTTCAGATCGGGACGCTTGCTGCGGCCGGCCTGCACGCCATACTCGACGAGCTTACCGACGCCCTTGGTATCGATCGTCTGGAACGGATCCGCATCGAGGATCTTGTTGCCCAGATAGTCACCCATGAAAGTACCCACATCGTCACGGCTGAAGCCGAGCGTCATCTGGGTCAAGTCGTTGGTACCGAAGCTGAAGAATTCAGCCGTACGGGCCATGCGGTCAGCGGTCAGCGTTGCGCGAGGGATCTCGATCATCGTACCGAAATGATAGGTGATGCCGACGCCGTAAGCGCCTTCCACCTCTGCCTTGATACGGTCGCAGATCGCTTTCTGGAAACTCAACTCGCGGGCGGAAATCGTCACAGGGATCATGATCTCCGGCATCGGGGTGAAGCCTTCCTGCATCAACTCAGCCGTAGCGGAGAAGATGGCGCGATACTGGGTCTCAGCGATGAGCGGATACGTGACATGCAGACGGACGCCACGGTGACCCATCATCGGGTTGGTCTCGTGCAGTTTCTCTCCTCTCTTTTCGATTTCCCGGACACTGATACCCAGCTCCTTGGCCAGTTCCTGCTCTTTATCGATTCCCTTCGGGACAAACTCATGGAGCGGCGGGTCAAGCAGACGGAAGACGACGGGCTTATGGTCCATGATCTTCATCGTGCTCTTGACGGCGGCCTTGATATAAGGCTCCAGTTCATCGAGGGCGGACTTGCGCTCTTCCTCGGTGTCGCAAAGGATCATCTTGCGGAGCTTGGCGAGCGGCGTCTCAGAATTGCGGCCGTAGAACATATGCTCGATACGGAAGAGACCGATGCCCTCGGCGCCGAAGGAAAGCGCGCGCTGCGCATCCTCCGGGGTGTCCGCATTGGTGCGAATGCCCAGGCGGCGATATTTGTCGACGATCGACATGAACTTGATGAAGAGCGGATTCTCGGAAGCATCCTTGGTTTCGATCTTCTCACCATAGACATAGCCCTTGGAGCCATTGAGGCTGAGCCAGTCACCTTCCTTGAGGACGGCCTCGCCGAAACGGACGGTCTTGTCGGCGAAATTAATCTTCATGGACTCACAGCCGACGATGCAGCATTTACCCCAACCACGGGCCACAAGGGCGGCGTGGGAAGTCATGCCACCACGGGTGGTCAGGATACCTGCGGAAGCACGCATGCCCTCGATATCCTCCGGGGAGGTCTCCTCACGGATGAGAATGACGTTCTCACCACGGGCATTGGCAGCCATGGCTGCCTCGGAAGTGAAGACGATCGTGCCGACAGCTCCACCCGGAGAAGCGGGCAGGCCCTTCGCCAGGACGGCAGCCTTCTTCTCGGAAGCCGTATCGAGGATCGGGTGCAGGATCTCATCCAGCTGGCTCGGGGAAACACGCATCACTGCGGTCTTCTCGTCGATCATGCCTTCATCAAGCATGTCCATCGCCATCTGAAGGGCAGCCAGTCCCGTGCGCTTGCCGATACGGCACTGCAGCATGTAAAGCTGACCATCCTGGATCGTGAACTCGATATCCTGCATGTCGTGGAAGTGGTTTTCCAGCAGGGTGCGGATGCTGTCAAGCTCCTTATAAACCTTGGGCATCGCGGTCTCAAGGGACTCGAGATGCTTGTTATGCTCGGTCTTGGTGGCCTCATTGAGCGGGTTCGGGGTACGGATACCGGCGACCACATCTTCGCCCTGGGCATTGATCAGCCACTCACCATAGAACTTGTTGTCACCGGACGCAGGGTTACGGGAGAAAGCGACACCCGTTGCAGACGTCTCACCCATGTTGCCGAATACCATCGACTGGACATTGACAGCCGTGCCCCAATCATCGGGAATCTTCTCGATGCGACGGTAAGCGATAGCGCGCTTGCCGTTCCAAGACTTGAACACGCCACCGATGGAACCCCACAGCTGCGCTTCCGCAGTGTCAGGGAACTCGACGCCAAGCACTTCCTTGACCTTGGCTTTGAACTGGTCGCACAGGGTCTTGAGTTCATCTGCCGTAATCTCGGTGTCGGACTTGTAGCCGCGCGCCTCCTTGAGCTCGCCCATCATGCGGTCAAGCTGCTGGCGGATACCCTGGCCATCCTCAGGCTCAATGCCTTCGGCTTTCTCCATCACGACGTCGGAATACATCATGATGAGACGACGGTAAGCGTCATATACGAATCGGGGATTACCCGTCTTCTTGATCATGCCAGGCAAGGTCGCAGAGCAAAGGCCGATGTTGAGGATGGTGTCCATCATACCGGGCATCGAGCTGCGGGCACCGGAACGGCAGCTGACGAGGAGCGGATCCTCGGCATCGCCGAATTTCTTGCCCATCAGGGTCTCGGTAGCTTTCAGCGCAGCCGCAACCTCTCTCTTCAGGCTGTCGGTATAGCCGCCACCCAGGGAGTAGTACTCCGCACAGCACTCGGTAGTGATGGTGAATCCTGCAGGGACCGGGAGTCCCAGCTTGCTCATTTCGGCGAGGTTGGCACCCTTACCGCCGAGAAGCTCGCGCATCGAGCCATCGCCTTCGGCAGTCTTGCCACCGAAACGGTAAACTCTCTTTTTGTTGTCTTCCATTTGATTTACGTTTTAGTTATTTGACTATTACTAACTGTCTTACAAACAATCAGGTAAATTTACTGAATTTTCGCAACAAAACAAAAAATGGCCGCCTTAACAGGGCGGCCATTGTCTAAGTCAGAAGGAATACTAGCGGGTGACGCAGATGGAGACACGGTTTTCTTCAGGGATCTCGGAAACCTGCTTGGTGTCACCGTAGTAGTTGGTGGTGATGCGATCCTGGGAGATGCCGGCGTCGAGGAGGCACTGGCAGACCACGGCGGCACGCTGCTCGGAGAGGAACAGGTTGCGCTTGGCGGTACCCGTAGCCTTATCAGCATAACCGGTGATGGAAACAACAGCCTCAGGATACTGCTTCATGACAGCAATGATGTGGTCGATCTTCTCAACCTCGGAAGGATTGATATTGTACTTGTTGATCGTGAAGTACACATTCTCGACAGCAGCGCGGGCCTTCGCACGGGCAGCCTCAGCAGCAGCCTTCTCAGCGGCAAGACGGTCAGCGGCAGCCTTCTCGGCAGCGGCCTTCTCAGCGGCAGCACGCTCCAGGGCAGCCTTCTCGGCAGCAGCCTTCTCAGCGGCAGCCTTAGCAGCAGCGGCAGCGGCAGCCTCAGCGGCAGCAGCCTCAGCAGCAGCGAGAGCTGCGGCACGACGCTTGGCAGCACCGAAGGAGAACTTCAGGCCGGCAAGGGCGGTCAGCTGGTAGTCGAAATCAACGACACCGCCGAAGAGCGTCCAGGCGTCACCCACCTTCGAATTGAAGTGGTCGGTCAGGACATTGTCGGTCAGCTCGAGGGAAAGGGCGAGACCATCCGTCAGACGGAAGTCGGCGCCGAGACCGAAGCGACCGCAGAAGGAGAGGACGGGATTGTCCCACAGCCAGTTCTTCTCAGGGAAGTCAGCCTTGATAGCCTGAGCCTCCTTGTTGTTGAACCGGGTGTTGAAACCGATACCGGCGAAGAGATAAGGATTGACAACACGGTTGTATTTATACTTCCCGAAAAGGTTGCACAGGTCAAACATGGCGTCCAGGTTCAGCTGGCCGAAGTTGAACTTATACTTCTCATCATAGAGAGGCAGGGCACCCTTACCTTCCCAAGCGGAGAGCTGGCCACGGAGACCGAACACAGGAGTAAACTGGTAACCAAGATCCAGCGCAGCACGGGGAGAAAGGAGGTTATTGGCGTGGGTCTCACCGGCGGTCAGGGAGATACCACCCTTGGCACCGAGATACCAGCCCGGGAAGAACTCATCTGCA
>CAMJHJ010000039.1 GCA_946405485.1 uncultured Bacteroidales bacterium
GGATGGTGGATTGGCAAAAGGTGCTCGAGGGCGCGGACTGGTTCCACTGGACCGGTATCACGCCGGCATTGAGCCAGGGGGCCGCCGACGCTTGCCTGGAGGCCATCAAAGTCGCGAACGGGATGGGAGTGAAAGTATCCTGTGACCTGAACTACCGCAAGAAACTGTGGAAATATGGCAAGACGGCCGCCGAGGTCATGCCCGCCCTTGTGGAGGGCTGTGACCTGATCCTGGGCAACGAGGAAGATGCGGAGAAGGAATTCGGTATCAAGCCGGAGGGATTCGATGCCGAGAAGACGGGCGGGGAGATCGACCAGACCCGCTTCGAGAGCGTCTGCCGCCAGCTGATGGCGCGTTTCCCGCGTTGCAAGAAGGTGGCTGTGACGCTGCGTGGATCGATCAATGCGAACCACAATACCTGGGGCGGCGTGTTGTATGACGGCAAGACGCTGTGGCAGTCCCGCCGCTATGACATTACGCATATCGTGGACCGCGTGGGCGGTGGCGACTCCTTCATGGGCGGCCTGCTCTACGGTCTTTTGACCTATCCGACCGACCAGCAGGCGATCGAATTCGCTGCGGCGGCTTCCTGCCTGAAGCACACGATCATCGGGGATTACAACCGCGTGACGGTATCTGAAGTGGAGGCCCTGATGAACGGTGGTGGTTCCGGCCGTGTATCGCGCTAATACAAACGTTTGTATTTTTGTTTTTCTTTCGTATATTTGCACCTGCACACTAAAACTGATAACAGATTCCCATGCCTCAGCGCAGTAGAATGATACTGTGGGCCGTGAGCCTGCTGGTTCTCCTTTCTTGCACCGGAGAAGACAAACGTTTGTATTCGCTTTATGAAGGCCTTCCCTTCGAGATGGAGAAGGTCGACCTTCCGGATATCCCGAAGCAAAGCGTCTGCCTGGCGGATTTCGGCGCCGTAGGGGATGGAATCGTGCTCAATACCGAGGCTTTCGAGCGTGCAGTCGCGGCGCTCAGCGAGCGGGGCGGCGGGCGTCTGGTCGTCCCGGCGGGCATCTGGCGCACGGGTCCCATCGCCTTGCAAAGCCGGATCGATCTGCACCTGGACGCCGATGCGTTGATCGTGTTTGACCCCAATCCGGACCTGTATCCCATCATCGACACCAATTTCGAAGGACTGGACGTGCGCCGCTGCACCTCTCCCATCCATGCGGAAGGCGCGACGGATATCGCGATCACCGGCCGGGGCATCATCGACGGCAGCGGGGAATACTGGCGGGAGCTTAAGCGGGCCAAGGTCGGTGACCGGATCTGGAAGGCCACCCTGGCGCGAGGGGGCGTCGTCGCCGAAGACGGATGGGCCTGGTACCCCGATGAAGGGTATATGAAGGCGCGTCTGAGCGCCGGTTCGCTCAACTATCCCGACCCGTCCCTGGACGAGAACGAGATCAAGACCTTCCTGCGCCCGGTGCTGGTCAGCCTGCGCGAATGTGAACGCATCCTGCTGGAGGGCGTCACCTTCCAGAATTCTCCATGCTGGAATCTTCATCCGCTTTGGTGCAAGGACTTGACTGTCAAGGATGTGAACGTGCGTAATCCGCACTACTCGACCAATGGTGACGGGATCGACATAGACGGTTGCGAAGGCGTAATCGTGGTCGGCTCCAGCTTTGATGTGGGCGACGATGCGATCTGCATCAAGTCCGGCAAAGACGAGGATGGCCGCCGCCATGCCAAGCCCTGCCGTAATCTGATCATCTCTGACTGCACGGTCTATCACGGGCATGGCGGTGTCACGGTGGGCAGTGAGATGTCCGGCGGCGTGGAAAACATGCTCGTTACCGGCTGCCGCTTCATCGGCACCGACACCGGCTTGCGCTTCAAGAGCACCCGCGGCCGCGGAGGGGTGGTCAAGGACATCTGGTGTGACCATATCTACATGAAGGATATCGTAACTTATGCGGTGACCTTCAACCTTTACTATGAAGGTGTTGCCGCCACCGAGATGAAAGACGGCGCCCAGGCTGACCTGATCCCCGTGGATGAGACCACGCCGGAGTTCCGGGACATGCACTTCTCTGATATCGTCTGCAGCGGGGCGGACCAGGCGCTTTATATCAACGGCTTGCCCGAGATGCCTGTGCGGGGACTTGATTTCACCCGCTGCACCTTCACTTCCAAGAAAGACACCAAGATACAGTATGCGGAAGACATCCGCTTTGATGACGTAATCATTAACGGAAAGGCATTATGAAGCGGATCCTCCTTTTGATCGCCGTCTGGCTGACGGCCAGTTCCTTTACGATCCACCTCTGCGGCGACAGCACGATGGCCGAAAAAGACCTGTCTGACGGGAAACCCGAAAGAGGCTGGGGCATGATGTTCCAGAATTTCCTGGACGAAGGAGTCACGGTGATCAATTATGCCCAGAACGGCCGCAGCACCAAGAGTTTCATCGACAAGGGACTCTGGGGCAAGGTTTACAACGCGATCCGTCCCGGAGACTATGTCTTCATCGAGTTCGGCCATAACGATGCCAAGGAGAGTGACCCCGAGCGTTATGCCGCTCCCTGGGGCGCCTATCAGGAGAATCTTCGCAGATTCGTTGATGAGACGCGTCAGAAAGGCGGTATTCCCGTCCTGCTGACCCCTGTCGCCCGCCGTTGGTTCAAGGGTGGCAAGTTGGACCGTGACTGCCATGGGGACTATCCCGCCGCGATGAAAGCCGTCGCCGAAGAGAAGGGAGTCACCCTGCTGGACATCACGACCCCTACGCTCGACTGGATCGAAGCTCTGGGCGACGAGGCCTCCCGGCCCTATTTCATGCATCTGGCTCCCGGCCGGTATGCCTGTGCGCCAGAAGGGAAGACCGACAATACCCACACCGTCGCCTCCGGCGCCCGCAAAGTGGCGGAGATTGTCTGCGACAAGGTCCGGGAGCAGTTGCCCGCCATCGCAGAGCATCTGCAATATTACCACATTGTCGTTTCCCCGGACGGCCACGGCGATTACATGACCGTCCAGGAAGCCATCGACGCCTGTCCGGACTACAGCCACGCCGAGATTACCGACATCCTGATCCGCAAAGGTGTCTATCATGAAGAAGTCATCATCCCGCATACCAAATTCCGCCTGCATATCGTTGGCGAAGATGCGGAGAACACGGTGATCAGTTATGATAAATACGCCGAGCAACTCTGGCCCGGCCGCGACTTCAAGGTCGGTACTTCCGGCAGCGCAACGATCTACATCCACGCCAGCTACATCACCTTCGAGAACCTGACCTTCGAGAATACGGCGGGCGAGGGAAAGGAGATTGGCCAGGCCGTAGCGGTCTTCACCGACGGCGACTTCCTCTTTTTCAAGGGCTGTCGTTTCATTGCAAACCAGGATACGCTCTACACTTACGGTCGCTATGGCAAGAACGGCGGGATCAAGCGCAACTATTTCCTCGACTGCTATATCGAAGGCACGACCGATTTTATTTTCGGTCCTTCGATCGCTTATTTCGAAAACTGCCTGATCCATTCCAAGAAAAACAGCTATGTGACCGCCGCCTCCACACTCGAGGGCCAGAAGTATGGCTATGTCTTCAAGAATTGCAAGCTGACGGCGGCTCCCGGCATCGACAAGTGTTACCTGGGCCGGCCTTGGGGCGCGTACGCGCGTACCGTATTCATAGATTGCGAACTTGGTCCGCACATCGTCGCCGAGGGCTGGCACGACTGGGAGAAGCCCGGCAAGCCGGATACCAAAAAGAATTCCTATTATGCGGAATATGGTTCGACCGGCCCCGGTGCCCGCGGCCCTCGCGTGAAATGGGCGCACACCCTGAAACCGCGCCAGCTTTCAGAGTATACCTTTGAAAAGGTGATGTACCAGAAAGAGGACGGCATCGTCTGGAATCCTTACGACAATCGATGATGAAAGCGCTTCGACTCTTATCCTTGCTTATAGCCTTGACCGCTTGCACGGCCAAGGCACCGTTGTCTGTACAGGTGGTGCGTTCCGAAATGGCCCGCTGCCCCGAAGCGTCGTGGCTGGACGGCCGCGAAGGCACGCTTAAATGGAACTATACCACGGGCCTGGAACTGCTTGCCTTCCTGGATGTGTACGACCGCTACGGTGATACCGCGGTCTTCAACTATGTGGACGCCTGGTATGATGCGATCATCGACGAAGAAGGCCGCATCCCCAATTACAAGCGCAGCAATTATACCGTAGACCATATCTGCCCGGGCCGCACCCTGTTCCGCCTGTATGAACTGACCGGCAAGGAGAAGTACCGCAAGGTGATGGACTCGCTCTATGTGCAGATTCAGGAGCAGCCCCGCACCCTGGAAGGCGGATTCTGGCACAAGAAGATCTATCCGCAGCAGATGTGGCTGGATGGTCTTTATATGGCCGAACCTTTCTACGCCCTCTATACGGCGCAGTTCGTTCCGGATTCGCTGAAGGCACGCAATTACGCTGACATCGCGCATCAGTTCGCGCTGATTTATGACCGCACCTTCGATCCGGCTACGGGTCTGCTGCGGCACGCCTGGGATTCTTCGCACGAGATGTTCTGGTGCAACCCCGAGACCGGACAGTCCGAGCACGCCTGGGGGCGCGCCATGGGCTGGTATGCGATGGCCCTGGTGGACGTGATCCCGATGCTCCCGGAAGGGGAGGAGCGCGAGATGCTGGAGCGCCTGCTGAACCGGGTATTCACCGCCCTGCCTCTGTTCGCCGACCCGGCGAGCGGGATGTGGTACCAGGTGCTGGACCGCCCCGGGGAGACGGGCAACTACCTGGAAGCGACCTGCAATGCGATGTTTGCCTATGCGCTGCTCAAAGGCACACGCCTGGACCTGCTGGAAAATATTACGCGCGAGGATGCGCGCTGCACTTATGAGGCCTTGCTGAAATGCTTCGTCCGCACGGACGCGGAGGGTCTGGTGAACCTGGACAGCTGCTGCGAGGTGGCTGGCCTGGGCGGCAAGCAGATGCGCCGCGGCGACTATGACTATTATATCAACGAACCCGTTCGCAGCAACGACCCCAAGGGGATCGGACCGCTGGTCTGGGCGGCGCTGGAATATGAGATGAAATGAGAAACTTTGCACACATACTGAGCGCAGCATTTATCCTGGCGCTGGTTTTCAGTTGCGGAGAACCGAAAACCGGACCTGAGACACCCGAGACCGTTTCGTTGTCCGTTCCCGCCAATGTGCGGCTCAACCGCGACACGGACCATTCCCTGATCTTTCAGTGGGATGCCGTATCGAAGGCGGAGTCCTATGACTGGAAACTGACGCAGGGAAGCAGTGAAGCAAAGAGTGGAACGACCAAGAATACGACGGCCATCATCGACGGCCTGACCAAAGGTGTGACCTATCAGTTTACGGTCCGTGCCGTCGCCGGCAGTTCGAGTTCCTCCTGGTCTTCCGCCGTCGAGGGCATTCCCGGCGGTGCACCGGCCCCTGATCCGGGCCCCACCCCTGATCCGGACCCGACCCCCGATACGCCGGTGCCGGATGCGGTGTACCAGCAGTTCCTGATTCCGTCCTCAGAGGATGGGGATAAGCTTGCCCGTGCTTTCCCCGGCGCGGAAGGCGGCGGCATGTATGTGACCGGTGGCCGGGGCGGCCAGGTGATCCACGTGACCAATACGAATGACAGCGGTGCCGGTTCTTTGCGGGCGGCCTTGACTGCGTCCGGGAAGCGGATCGTGGTCTTCGACGTGGCCGGAACCATTGCCCTCAACTCCGCCATCCAGATCAAGAATGGCGACCTGACCATCGCGGGCCAGACCGCTCCCGGCGGCGGAATCTGCATCAAGAATTATACGATCAACATCGCGGCGAACAACGTGATCATCCGTTACCTTCATTTCCGCCTCGGCGACGAAGGACCGAATGCGGGAGACGGAGAGGATTGCATCTGGGGCCGTTACCAGAAAAACATCATCCTGGACCACTGCTCTATGAGCTGGTCCATCGACGAGTGCGCTTCCTTCTACGCCAACGAGAACTTCACCCTCCAGTGGTGCATTCTCACGGAAAGCATGAACAACAGCGCCCACTCCAAAGGCGCCCATGGATACGGCGGTATCTGGGGCGGTAAGAACGCCTCTTTCCATCATAACCTGCTTTCCAACCACCACAGCCGCAATCCGCGCATCGACCATCCCGAGATCTATCCCAAGTCCGGAGATACCTTCGACTGGTCCAAACGGGGCAACGTGGACCTGCGCAACCTGGTTGTTTACAACTGGGGCGACAACAGCAGTTACGGCGGTGAGGGTGGCAAGTTCAATTTCGTGAACTGCTGGTATAAGCCGGGACCGGATTCGAAGGACCGCCACTATTTCGTGGATGCGTACAAGAATTACACCCGCGGTGACAAGACGGTCGTGGATTACGGTTACCCGCTGCTGTACATGAACGGGAATGTCAATACGAAATACAGCGACATCAGCAGCAATAACGCGGCTGGTATCTACTGGCATAACGGCGGTACCGGGACTGTCCAGGGGACGGCGCATGTGATTACCGGTCCTTCCGGAGAAGCGGTCTATACGACCACGCACGCCGCGGAGGCCGGCAAAGATGCGGTGCTTGCTTACGCCGGCGACCGCTTGCACCGTGATGCGGTGGATACCCGTGCCGTGGACGGGGTAAAGAATAATACGGGAAAGATCATCGACACGCCCGTCGATGTTGGGGGCTGGCCGGAGTACAAGGCCACGCCGGAAGAATTGGCCAAGCTGGCCGATGGTGACAACGACAATATCCCCGATTGGTTTGAGCGGCAGTTCGGCCTGGATATGACCAAGGATGACGCTTCTGTCGTCTGGCTGGACAAGAATGGACGCTACACCAATTTTGAAATGTATCTGCATTATTTGGTGAAGGATATCGTCGCCGGTGGAAACGCCGGTGGCGCTTACACGAAACTATAATACTATATAACTAATTATCAATCAATTACAAACTTTATGAAAAATCCAGCAAAGAAACTTGTTCTTGCGCTGCTCGGCCTGACAGCGGCCCTGTCCCTGTCCGCCCAGACGACCATCAAGGGCGTCGTGTCGGATGAGAACGGAGAGCCCCTGATGGGAGCCGGAGTTTTCGTTGAGGGGACCACGATCGGCGTGGTGACCGGACTCGACGGAGACTACGTCCTGACCGTTCCGGCAGATGCGAAGAACCTTGTGTTCTCCTTCATCGGGCTGAGTGACCAGACCGTTCCGATCAACGGACGTACGGAAATCGACGTCACGATGAAAGAAGATGCGAACTTCCTCGACGAAGTGGTCGTCGTCGGTTATGCGACGGTTTCCCGCCGCGACGTGATGGGTTCCGTATCCTCGGTCAACAACGAGGCCCTGACCCAGGTCCCGGTGGCATCCGTTACCGAGGCGATGTCCGGTAAGATGGCCGGTGTCCAGATCACGACGACGGAAGGTGACCCTGATGCGGACGTCAAGATCCGTGTCCGTGGTTCCGGTTCCATCACCCAGGACAGCAGCCCGCTCTACATCGTGGACGGCTTCCCGATGGAGTCCATTTCCGACATCCCGGCTTCTGACATCCAGTCCATCGACGTTTTGAAGGACGCTTTCTCGACGGCTATCTATGGTAGCCGCGGTGCGAACGGTGTCGTCATCGTGACGACCAAGAGCGGTAAGGAAGGCAAGATCCAGGTCAACTTCAACGCTTATGCGGGCATCAAGACGATGGCCAACAAGTATGCCTTCGTTCCGCAGAATGCCTATGACTTCGTCCGGACCCAGTATGAGTATGCCCTGCGCAGGGATCAGGTTTCCAGCTATGAATCCCGCTATGGCTCTTTCTCAGACATCGATCTGTACAAGGGGCTGGCGACCAACGACTGGATCGACCAGGTATTCGGCCGTACGGGCCACAACATGTCCGCCAACGTGACGGTTTCCGGTGGTTCCGAGCTGTTCAAATGGACGCTGGGCTACTCCCACCTGGACGAAACCGCCATCATGGTCGGTTCTGATTTCGCGCGTAACAACCTTAACTTCAAGGGCCAGTTCACGCCGACGAAGAAGATCCTCTTCGACGTGAACGTACGCTATTCCAACACCCTGGTCACCGGTGCCGGTGCGAATGCCATCAACGACAAGGGCTCCACTTCGCAGTCCCGCCTGAAGAACTCCATCGTGTATTCCCCGATCCCGGCCGAGTCCGTGATGAGTGATACGGATGTGGAAGAGGACTACAACAGTTCCGTCAACCCGCTGATCGCCATCGCAGACAGCGACAGCAAGCAGAACCGTACCCAGTGGACGGCCAACGGCGCTTTCCAGTGGACGATCATCGACAATCTGAAACTGCGCCTGGAAGGCGGTCTGGACGAGTATCGCCGGACCGACAATAAATTCTACGGCCTGACTTCCTACTATGTCCGCAACAACGTGCTGCCGGGCTTCAATTACAACCCTGCCGCCGAGTGGATTGACCAGACCCGCCGCAAACTCCGCAATACCAACACCTTGTCCTACAACTTCAAGAAACTTCTTCCGGAGGATCACAAGTTGGATGTCCTGGTCGGTACGGAGTATATCGTAGCCAAATCCAACACCTTCGATGCGGTGATGGACGGTCTGCCGGACTTCTTCGATTCATCCATGGCCTGGCATTTCCTCGCTTCCGGCGAAGCGCCGCATTCGATCGGCAACTCATACGCCAATGATGACAAGATCCTGTCCTTCTTCGGCCGTGTCAATTACATGCTGAAAGACAAGTATCAGTTCTCCGCCACGATGCGTGCGGACGGATCGTCCAAGTTCACCCGTGGCAACCGCTGGGGTTATTTCCCTTCGGCCGCCGTGTCCTGGAGGATCTCCGGTGAGGATTGGATGGAGAATACCCGCGGTTGGCTGGATAATCTGAAACTGCGTTACTCCTTCGGTACGGCCGGTAACAACAACATTCCTTCCGGCAAGACCCTGCAGGAGTATTCTGCCAACAGTTCTTCCTGGATGAGCCAGGGTTCTGTCTGGTGGGGCGCCAGCACGGATATGCCCAATGAGAACTTGAAGTGGGAGACCACTTATTCTCATAACCTTGGCTTGGATTTCAGTTTCTTCAACAGCCGCCTCTATGGAAGCCTGGAAGTTTATCAGGCTGACACGAAAGACCTGTTGATCCGCTTCCCGGTCAACGGTTCCGGATACAATTATCAGTTCCGCAACCTCGGTTCCATCCGCAACCGCGGTATCGAACTGACCCTTGGCGGCGCGCTTCTGCGTTCCAAGAATTATGGCCTGAACCTGGATGCCAACATCGCTTTCAACCAGAACCGGGTTACCAACCTGGGCGGACTGGACCGCATCACGGCCAACGCCAACATGTTCTCTTCCGAAATCACCTACGACTTCGCCGTTACCGAAGGACGTCCGCTGGGTGATGTCTATGGCTATGTCACGGATGGCATGTATACGGTCGATGATTTCACCTATGATCCTGCGACCAACGTGTGGACCCTGCGCCAGGGTATTCCGGATGCCGCTACGATCACGGGTTACACTTCGATCCCCGGCGCCATGAAGCTCAAGGACGTCAGCGGACCGGACGGTGTGCCGGATGGTTCCATCAACGAAAACGACATTACCCTGATCGGCAACGTGCAGCCGCTCTTCACCGGCGGTTTCTCCCTCTCCGGCTATCTGTATGGCTTCGACATGAGCGCCAACTTCACCTATAGCTACGGCAACAAGGTCTACAACGCCAATAAACTGGACTTCACCACGATCCGTGGCGTCTATGGACAGAATGTCATCGAGGCCATGTCCCCTGACAAGCGCTGGACCAATGTGGATTGGACGACGGGTGAGATGATTACGGATGTGGACAGGCTCCGTCAGGTCAATGCGGGCAAGACGATGTGGGCGCCGTACAATACGAGGCGTATCATGCAGTCCTATGCCCTGGAAGATGCTTCCTATCTGCGTCTGGCCAACCTGACGGTGGGTTATACCTTCCCGGAGGCTCTGACGCAGAAGATCAATATTTCCAAGCTCCGCATTTATGCGACGGCCAACAATGTCTTCGTGCTGACTCCTTATTCCGGTTATGATCCGGAAGTGGATACCCGCAGCTCTTCTTCCAACCACCTGACTCCGAACGTGGACTACTCCGCCTATCCGAAGAGCCACAGTCTTGTCTTCGGTGTCAACCTGACCTTCGGCGCCGGCGGTTACAGCCCGGCCAAGGCTGCCGCGGAAGTCGCGCAAGCCAAGGAAATCATCAAGGAGGTCATCAAGGAGAAGATTGTCGAGAAACCCGTCGTAAAGGAAGTCGTCAAGGAGGTCAAGGTCCCCGTTGGCGCTACGCTTGCCGGCAGCTACGAGGATGACCTGTTCTTCCTCATCGGCAAGGCCGAACTCCGTCCCGAAGAGGCCTTCAAGCTGGGCCAGATCTGCCAGATCCTGAAGGACAATCCGGAGGCCAAGATCGCCATCACCGGTTATGCCGACAGCGGCACCGGCACGAGCGACATCAATATGACCCTTTCCCAGCAGCGTGCCGCCGTCGTGGCGAACATGCTCAAGAAGGCCGGCATCGCAGCCAGCCGTATCACCTCCGCCGCCGCGGGCACCGACAAGGACATCTCCAAGAGCCCTGAGTCCAACCGTGTCGCCGTCTGTATTGTCAAATAATTAAAGGACGATGAATATGAAAAAATATATTTCCATCCTTTTCGCTGTCGTTCTTGCCGCTTCCTGCAATGTGATGGACAACGCCCTGGAGGCTCCGTCCCAGTCCGCTTATGCCGAGGATGTCGTGTTCTCCAATTACACGCTGGCTGAATACAATGTCTTCGGTATCGGTGAAGTCTGTGGCCACACCAATTCTTACCGCGGCCGTATCCACCTTTTCTATGGCATGAACACGGACCTGGAGACCTATAGCTCCAACTCCGCCGGCTCTGCCGACAATGCGCTGGAATCCGTCGAGATCCGTGTCCGGATGGCGGAATACAATGACGCCCCCAACAACACCCAGATGAGCACCGCCACCAACGCTTATAATGAGCTGGTGACCGGTATCGAACGGGCCAACCTCTGTATCCGGGGTTTGCGTACCTATGGAGACATCGAGAACGATGCCGACATGGCTTATCTCCTCGGTGAGGCCCTGACCTATCGGGCATTTTACTATTTCGAACTGATCAAGATGTGGGGTGAAGTCCCGCTCCGTACCGATCCTGTCTCCGGAGAGACGATCTACATCGGCAAGTCGGACCGTGACGAGATCTATAAAGTGATCCTCGCGGACCTGGACGAGGCCTGCAATTACCTGTATTGGCCGGATGAGAAACCGCAGACGGTCCGCCGCGACCGGATGAACAAGGCTTTCGCCAAGGGCCTGTATGCCCGCGTCGCCCTGTCGGCGGCCGGTTGGGCATGGCGTCCGGACGAGGGTAAGGTCAACACAGGGAACAACGGTTCTCTCCGTCTGACCACCGATCCCGAACTCTCCGCCTCCGTCCTGTATCCCAAGGCCTTGCAGCACCTCAAGGATGTCATCGGTTCCGGTACTGCCTCCCTGGCTTCCGACTACACGGAGTTCTGGAAGAAGTTCAACAATTCCGAACATCTGACCGGCGTACCGGAAGTCCTCTGGGTGATCCCGTTCAGCGACTCCCGCGGACGCTGGAACTACACGCACGCCTACCCTCATTCGGCCGGCGGTCCTTTCATCACCAACAATTCCGGCCGTGGCGGCAGCAGCCTCCCGACAGCCAACCTGTGGTTCAAGTATGACCAGAACGACTCCCGCCGCGACCTGACCGTCGTCAACATGCGTTGGAATGGCGAGGAACAGGCTTGGGAGCTCCGCGGTGCCGTCAACTATTGGTTCTGGGGCAAATACCGCTTCGAGTGGATGATCAACACTCCGTACAACGGCGGCAACGATGACGGTGTCAAGCCGATTGTCATGCGTTATTCAGACATATTGCTGATGGCGGCCGAACTCGCTGCTTACGAAGGCGAACTCAACAATGCGCAGAACTACCTCGCGCAGGTCCGCAATCGTGCGATGGCCGGCAAGACGGCGACCAAGTATGTCGCTCCTTCCGCCCTGACCCTGGGCAGCGCCTCTTCCGACGGTTCCGGCATGGAGGCCGATCACGCCAATCCGAACACGATCCTCGGCGCCATCTTCCAGGAACGTGCCCTCGAGTTTGCCGGCGAGTTCCTCCGCAAGCAGGACCTGATCCGCTGGAAACTCCTCAAGACCGCTCTCGACGAGGCGAGCGCCGATATCGAGGCATTGGCCACGATGACCGGACCTTACGCTGCCTACGCAGCCTATGCTTCCGACAAGGAGAAGGATGGCCGCGAGTACAAGGCGTATCCGCTCTATTGGAGGGAAGACCACGCCCGTCAGCGCATCATCTTCTACGGCTTGGATCCGGATGAGATCGGTAAGGCTCCCGCGGATTATTCCGTGATCGAGCCCAATGGCTGGAAGGTCCAGGAGAGTTACATCAGCACTGAGGCTTTCCGCAATTCCACTACGGGCAATTACACCTTCAACTGCCTCTATCGCAACGCCTTCGACGACCCGTATCCGCGCTCCGTCTGGCCGATGTATGCCGCCACGATGAACGCGATGCAGGGTGCCCTGGTCAATGATTATGGTTATGCCCAGTACTAAACATCGATGAATATGAACAAGATATATAAATCCCTGATCTTACTTCTGGGTATCGGCACGGCCCTTGTCGCCTGCCGGACCTTGGATCCGCTGGTCGAAGAGATCGACTACGACCGGGTCCTGACACCCTTGAAGTTCGAAGCCGAGGTGGTTCCTTCCACCGGTACGGATGTCGTCTTCTCCTGGCAGAAGATGGTCAATGCGGAAGGTTATGAACTTGAAATCTATGAACAGACCGACGGTTCCAAGGAAGTCACTCCGGAGAGCAACGGTACCAAAGTCGGCGAGACCTATATCCTGGCTGCCGATGAGAATCCCTACACGGTCTATGGACTGGAGGTGGACAAATCCTATTATGCCCGTATCCGCGGCATCAACAGCACTGTCGCTACCTCCAACTGGGCTTATCTGGAGAAGACTTTCTCCACGTCGGCTGTCCGCACTTCCCTCAATCCCGTGGTCAAGGAGCGCACGAGTTCGTCCGTGACGCTGGCCTGGGATAAGGCTTCCGACAAGGAAGACCTGACCAGCGTGCAGGTCGAGACGGTCGTCGGTGACGGTGAAGGCAAGAAAGTCACCCTCAGCGCCGACCAGATCTCTGCGGCTTCCGCGACGATCGACGGCCTGGATCCCGCCCGCGAATATCGTTTCACCCTGCTGTTCGGCAAGGCCGGCAAACGCGGCAGCGTGACGGCATTCACCCGTCCCGTCCTGGACGGCGTCAACACCGTCTATACGGCCGGTGAAATCTACAACGCCATCAACAATCAGGAAGGCACGGTCAAGCTCCTGCTTGCCTATTCCGATGCCGGCATTGACATGATGGATGCCTATCCGGATCCGGCCGTGAAGCTCGTCACGGTCAAGGGCGATGTCTCTCTCTATGGCGATGCTACCGCCGAGGGCAAGAAACCCGCCATCAAGACCTTGGTCTTCAACCTGGCTTCCGGCGCATCGGTCCTCCATCTGGAAGACCTCGTGCTG
>CAMJHJ010000040.1 GCA_946405485.1 uncultured Bacteroidales bacterium
TCCTGGGCCGTCCGGAAGGGGCTGATGATGACTTGATTACCTATGTGACCGACCGCGCCGGCCATGACCTCCGCTACGCCATCGACAGCACCAAGCTCCAGCGCGAACTGGGCTGGGAGCCGTCGCTGCAGTTCGAGGAAGGCATCGAGAAGACCATCCGCTGGTACCTCGACAACCAGGCCTGGCTGGACAACGTCACCAGCGGGGATTACCAGAAGTATTACGAGGAGATGTACAAGGGCCGGTAGTGGAGATCATCAGTTTCGATACGCAGGGCTCCGCCATTGCCAAGAATGCCTTTTGGGGATTCTTGCTGCAGGTGCTGCTCAAGTTCAAAGGCGTCATTCTCCTACCCATTGTCGTCCATTACCTTTCCAGCGACGTTCTTGGGGAGTGGAAACTGATTACGACGACGGTGTCGGTCTTGCTGCCTGTCATCTCCCTGAACCTTTTCGATGGGAGCGGGATGTTCTTCTCGTCCGATGTGGACAAGGCCTCCGTCCGGAAAAAGTATTACTCGGTCTTCAACCTCGCCCTGATGCTGGAAGCCGCATCTTTGGTCCTGTGTATTGCCGCAGCTTGGCTTGTCAAGGCGCTGGACGCCCGTTTCCTGCTGATGGTATTCGTCTATTTTGTGGCGATGTACAACTACAAGATGGGCATCATGCTCCTGCAGACGTATCAGAAGTCCCGGTTTCTGATGATCTTGAACCTGACGGCGGAGTACGGGAGCTTTCTCCTTTCGCTGTTGCTCATCGCCCTGGGATTCCGGGATGTCGTCGTCCTGTTGGCCCCGCCGGTCATCCTGTACTCCTTCCTTTCCGCGTTCATGTTTTTCCGAATCCGGAAAGAGATTTCCTATTGGGGGGGCGTCGACAGGGAATTCATCCGGACAACCCTGCCCATCAGCCTGTCCCTGATGCCTGTCTATCTGGCCGAATGGGTCCTGATGGCTATCGGCGTCTATGCCCTGAATCATTTCTATGGGGAGGGGACGGTCGGCTTTTACTCCGTTCTCACCTCGCTGGCCAGTCTGACCCTGTCGCTTCGGGCTACGCTCCAATTCTTCTGGTTCTCGACCTGCAGCAACATGATCCGGAGCGGGGACAGTCAGTTCCTCCCGTTTTTCCATACGGTCATCAAAGTCTATCTGCTGCTCATCGCCGTCGCCCTGGTGCTCTATGCCGGTTTCTCGCGCGAACTCATCCTCATCATGGCCGAGGCGGAGTATCTCCCCATAGAGAAAGGCCTGTATGTGGTCGTTCTAGGCAACTGCCTGATGGTGCTTTCCTGTATTTGGAATGGGATCATGTACGCGAGGGGGGAGGGTGCCAAGATAACCGCTTCTTATCTGATTGCCGGGGCGGTTGCCGTCATTCTGTCTCCGTTTCTCACCAAATGGATCGGCCTTCTTGGCGCGGCGCTTTCCTATCTGGCCGCCAATGCGACCCTGTTCGTGGTGATGCTTCGCAAGGCCGGAAACATAGGGCTGACGTTCACCCCAAGAGAACGGCGTTTCGGCCTTGTGCTCCTGCTCATCGTCGGCTTGTGTTCGGCCCTGGTCGCCACGGGTGTTCCGCATTTGTGGACCGCGATTGCTTGCGGGGCGGCCTTCGTCCTGATTTTGGCGTTGAACGAGACGACCAGTTTCATTCCACTCCGTTCAATCGCTAGTTTGTTTGAAAGAAAAGGAATCTAGATGGATATCGTGATCGGTGCCGGTATCTCCGGTCTCTCCTATGCCGCCTTCAATCCGGGGCGGAACTGCCTGGTTCTCGAGGCAGATCGGCGGATTGGCGGCTATTGCAAGACGACCCGCCGGAACGGGTTTGTCTGGGACTATTCCGGTCATTTCTTCCATTTCCGGAACTCGGAGATCAAGGATTTCGTGATGGCTGGGATCCATCCCGACTTGCTTCTGACCATCCGGAAATCCGCCCGGATCCGCTATAAGGACCGGCTGGTCGATTATCCGTTCCAGAAGAACATTCACCAGTTGGAGAAGGAGGAATTCATTGACTGCCTGTACGACATGTTCAACTGTGGAGGCCCTTATGGGACATTCAAGGAGATGCTATACGCCAAGTTCGGCAAGTCCATTTCCGAGAAGTTCCTCTGCCCCTACAACCGGAAACTTTATGCATGCGACCTCGATCTTTTGGACAAGGATGCGATGGGCCGTTTCTTCCCCTATGCCGATCCCCTCGAAGTCGTCCGGAATTTCCGCAGGCAGGAAAACGGAGCCTACAACGACATATTCATCTACTCGAAGGAAGGCGCGCAGTCTTTTGTTGATTCCATCGCTTCGCATGTCGATCCGGACCGGATCCGGACGGGGGCTCGGGTGGTGTCAGTCGACCTGGACAGGCATCGGGTCAGCCTCGCTTCGGGGGAGGTGCTCCCGTATGACCGGTTGGTCAGCACGCTCCCGTTTCCGCGGCTGCTGGATTTGTGCGGCATCCCGTATGATGCTTCCATCTATTCTGCCAATCAGGTCCTGGTGTTCAATTTAGGATTCGATTCCAAAGGACCGGACACGACCGACCATTGGCTCTATTTCCCCGAGGAAAGATACTGTTTCTATCGGGTGGGCTTCTACGACAATATCCTGGGGCAGGACCGGACTTCCTTGTATGTGGAGCTCGGATTTCCTGGCGGAGGCCGGATCGCCCCGGAGACTTGGCTTCCCTGCGTCCTGGCTGACCTGGAAACGGCTGGTATCATCCGGCGGGACCAGGAACTCGTGGACCATGAGGTGATCGTCATGAATCCGGCCTATGTCCATATCAACCGCAAGTCGCAGGAGGATGTCGAGGCTAGGAAGGAGATACTCCGTGAAAAAGACGTGTATTCCATTGGCCGGTATGGCAGCTGGACCTATTGCTCCATCGAAGATAACATCGTCGAGGCGCGGGCTTTGGCGGAGAAACTGAACGGACGATGAGGCTGCTCTTGATTTGTGACAACCCGGCCGAGATCGGGGGCGTTTCCAACTACACCCGCCCGCTGTTCCGGGAACTCCGGAATCAGGGATGCGATGTGACACTGCTGTGCACATCGTCGATGCTGCACCGTTTCCACTTCTTCCGGCGGAGCGGCATCCACTCTTTAGGGGACGGTGTCTTTGAGTATTACAACTGCCCGATCCTGCCCACAAACTACAGCCATCCGGCGAATGACCTCAGTAACGTGCGGATGGAGAAGGAAATCCGCCGATTCTTGAAATCCGGCCATTTTGATGTCGTCCATATCCACAGCATGGTGGGGATGCCGATCTCCCTCTACGGTCTCCTCAAGGAAACCGGTGCCCGGATTCTCACGACCGTCCACGAGTACTGGTGGCTATGCCCCTATCGGGTCATGGTGGATTTCAACAATCGGATCTGTGACGGACCGGAGGATTTGGTCCGCTGCGCATATTGCACCCGTCAGCGGGGGTATGTCAAGGACGACCGGTATCGGGTGTTCGTGCTCAAGTTCGAGAAGACTTTCCCACGCTTGCATGCCGCTCTGTTCCATCTTTACCGGAAACTGAGACCGCTTCCCCCGCTGTCAGACGCTGGTTCGCTCGAGTTTGGCCAGGACGAGGTTCCTGCCGGCTTCGATCCGGTCCTGGCACGTGCCTGGAAGACCCGCCTGGAGGCCTGCATCGCCGGCTTGAACCTGTGCGACCGGGTCATCGGCGTCTCCGAAGACGTTCGGCGCATCCTGATCAAGTACGGTGTGGACGCTGACCGGATTCTCGTCCAGCACATTGGCAGCGCCATCGCGGAAAAGACGATACCTCATACCCGGACGGTGGATCCGGCCCATGTCGTGTTCGGTTTCATCGGCGGGGTCGGATTCTACAAGGGCGTCCACCAGCTGGTGAAAGCCTATGCCGGACTTCCTGTCTCCATGAAGGAGCGTTCCCGGCTGGAAATCTTCGGTAAGTATGAGCAGCCCTATGTCGACGCCATCACAAATGCCTATCTGGGTAACGAGACAGACCGCGGCCGCGTTGCATTCCATGGGCGATTTTCTCCGGAAGACATTCCAGGTATCACGAACCGGATCGACATCAGTGTCCTTCCTTCCCTATGTGCCGATACCGCTCCGCAGACGATCTTTGAAAGCTTTAACGCGGGACTTCCCATCATAGCGCCGCGGGTGGGCGGATTTCCTGATTTTGTCATCGACGGGGAGAACGGCCTGCTATATCCGGCAGGGAACGTTGAAGGCCTCAGGGCCTGTCTTGCAGCCGTGCTCGAGGATGTTTCCCTGCTCGGACGCTTCCGGGAGCGGATTCCCAGGACCAAGACGATGCCAGAGAACGTCCGGGAACTCCTTGCGCTGTACAACACATTGTCATGAAGTACAAGGGCCTCTCAAAAAAACGGAACAGCCTGTGCGTCGAGCTTCTATTCCTGATGCTCGTCTCCTCCCGTTTTTTTGACCTGGTCGCCTTTGAACCTTTCCTGGCAGGCGGCGGACACATCTTCCTCATGCTGGGTACGATGGCCGTTATCTACATGACCCAGTTGGGTTTCCAGCTCCGTACCGGTATCCTGAAGAACATGACATCCGTGTGGTGGATCCTCGCTGGCCTCTGTCTTTCCTTCATCGCTGCGTACAGGTACTATCATCAGCCCTTTTATCTTTCCTTCGTCGTCAACCGTCAGTTCTTCAGTTTGCTGGTTTTCCCGCTGCTCCTGGCCGTGCGCCCGACTTTCCGGGAGTTGAAATGGGCCCTGTACTCTTTCAGCATCCTTTGTGCGCTCACCACTTTCTATGTGTCCTTCGTTGACCAGTCCTTGGTGCCTGCCAAGGAATTCATGCCATTCATTGAGGAAGGTGATTTCGTCCACATGGTTTCCGGCCTGCATTTCGTCGTGATCGCATTCATCTTTTCCCTGTATGAATACCGCCGTAGGAGGACTATCCGGAAACTGCTTCCCGTCGCCCTGCTCTTCCTTTTCATCTTTATTGCGAGAAACCGGACTTTCCTGATTTCGACATGCTTTATCGTAGCTCTCTCCGTCCTGTCCAACCGTTCGGCCCGTTCCCGTCTATATGCATTTGCGGTGATGAGTATTGCCGTCGCTATAGTTGCTGTCGTTCTCATCGATACCATCCATTCCCTGTTCCTCGAGACGGTGGACCAGCTGACCAATCCTGAGTACAATCGGATCAAGGCAATCCTGTATGCCTTCTCGTTGCCCAATGGAAAGGCCTCCATCCTGATCGGAAACGGTTTCGTCTCGGGTAATTTCAACCCCATCGTCGACGAGTTGCGGCAAGAAGGAATCTACTATTCGGACATCGGGCTGGTCGGTTTGTGGCATGTTTATGGATTGCTTCCCGTACTTGCCATCCTGCAAAGCGTTATCCGGGGCCTTTCCGTCAATCATTCCCTCGAAGTCCGGGGCAATGCCCTGCTCATCCTGACCTGTTCGCTGACCGTCGGCTATTTCGCTTCCGTCGAGACGCTGACCTGGCTTTGTTTCTATCTGTATTTCCTGTATTCTGACAGGGAATATGCCAAGGCCGTGGAAAGACATCGGATCGAGGTACGCAACAGGCTGATGCAGAAGTATCGATCCCTTATTTCCAATTAATCATTCCCATGATAGGCATTGTTGTCGTCAGTTACCGTTCCGATGACCGGACCGTGACCTTCGTCACTCGGGAATTGCCCAGGATCGGTCTTCCGTACAGGGTCGTGGTCGTGGATAACGGGGCGACGGAGGAAGAGGCCGAGTCACTCCGGGAGCGGGCAGGCTGCGAGGTTCTCGCCCGAGAAAACGACGGTTACGCGTCCGGTTGCAATGCCGGGGCTGGTTATCTGTGCCAAGACCCGGCTGTGGACGTGCTGTTGTTCACGAATGATGACATCCGTTTCGCTTCGGATGACGTTGTGGACCGGCTTGTTGACAAGTTGAAGGATTCGCCGGACATCGGCGTCATCGGTCCGGAGGTCATCGGGACGGATGGGAAGAGGCAATCCCCGGAACCCTATAAAGGGTTGTGGAAACAGTATGTCTGGATGTATCTTTCCACCCCGTTCCTGAGCCGGAAGGCGAAGCGGCGGATTTTTCAGCTGGATGCATCTGAGGAAGCGGAGGAGGGGGAGTGCTATCGGGTGATGGGATCCTTCTTCCTCTGTCCCCGGGAAGCCTGGGAGCAGGCCGGCGGGATGGATTCCCATACTTTCCTGTATGCCGAGGAACCCATTCTTTCCGAGCGGATGCATCGGGTGAACCGCATCGTTTATTTCCTGCCATCCGTTACCGTGATTCACGAGCATGGAAGTACAATCTGGAAGCACTGGGCGAAGAAAAAGGCGGCCTGGCTTCAGTATCGGAGCAACGCTTATTATTACAGGACTTACAAAGGGTATCCGGCCTGGCAGATTTCGCTGGTGGGCTGGATTTACCGCCTGATCCTCACTATCAAACGATAACATGTTCCTGACAATTCTCCTGTCCGTCATCCTTCCGGTGACCGGCCAGCAGGATTTCGACCGGCTGGGTGAGCGCATCGACACGCTTCTCTTGGCAGGAGAGCGGGAGGTGGAGGTGCGTTTTGCTCCGGGAACCTATTACTTCAGGGAAGGACACTTGCGCCTTTCGGGTATTGAGGCGCCGGAAACGATCGTGCGGCTGAAGGGCGACGGGGCCGTATTGACAGGGTACGAAGACGGGCAAGGGCCTACGTTCAGCTGCGGATTCGTCAACAGGGAAAGGCGGGAGGCTATCGATGTCCTGGGCCCCGTAAGAAAGGCCGGATTCTGGCCGTTGCGCGTTCCATTCAGCGAAGACCTGTATGTCCTACGCTGCAAAGGCCTCCCCAATGTGTCCGAGGTCGGAGCGGCCGGGATGAAGATTGTCCTGTCTCAGTGGTTTGTAGGTGCCGTTTATGATGTGGTCAAGATTTCAAGAGGGTGGATCTTTTTCCGGCGTGTGCCGTACCGTACCCGGATATGGTCCGAACTGCGTTTCGGCCGCTGTCTTCCCCGGTTCATGTTGTTCTCGCCCGGGAAAGCCGGCTCGCATTATCCTTGCGCCGCATCGAACTTTCTTTCCGTGGAAAACTCCCGTTTCGGCAGTATCGTGCTGGAGGGAATTCACTTCTTGGGAAACGGAGAAGGGGACCGGCTGATCCGTTTCTGCGGAGTGGATGCCGATTCCGTCGTCGTCCGCGGATGCACTTTTGAGGGAATCCGATCCAAGGGTATCCTAGTGGAGCAGACGGATTGTTTCCGCTTACTGGACAATGCATTTCTGAAGGGCGCCTTGAACCAGGTTTTTGTGGATAAGACGGCCGATGATGCCCGGATTGAAGGGAACCGTTTCTTGGAGAACGGACTTCTGATGACCAACGATCCCGTCTTGGACTGCAAGGGAAGTCACTTTCTGGTCCGGAACAACTATTTCCGGGATTTCTCCTATTCAGCCATCGGTGCTGGCCTCCATTTCACAGATACGGCCGGGCTGGTGACTTCCGGGGTCATCGAGAAGAACGAAATCTGTATGTCGGAAGGTTATCGGCAAGCGCCGATGCGCTCTCTGATCGATGGCGGCGCCATCTATGTCTGGACGCAGAACAAGGATCTCACCATCCGGGAGAACTACATCCATGATATTGCAGGCCCGCACGGAAACCGCGGTATCTTCGGGGATGACGGTGTCGTGAATTTGACGGTTACCGACAATACCGTCCTGCGTGTCCGGGGTAGCTATGCCATTGATGTCCGGCGTGTCCACCGGATCGGCCGCCGCAAGGATTCCGCCCTCCGGCTGGTCAACTATGGGGTCGTCATCAAGGATAACACTTATGACGGGCGCGTCCGTCTCCATGTCCGGAAAAACGATCCGGACAGTTACTTGGGCGGAAATACTAAGCTGAAGAATCCATAATGCGCGTCTTGATCGTCACTTACAACTACCTGTCCGGATTCGGGGGAGGGGCCTGTGGGGCCCGGGCTTATATCAATGCCTTTGCGGCCTTATATGACGATGTCACGCTCCTGTACCCTGCCCGGTTCGGAGGAGAGCCCCTTTCCGACATCGATCCGCGGGTCCACGGAATCGAGGTCGTTGACAATTCGTCCAAGTTGTCTAAGGCCTTTCGGCTGTTTGTCAGAGGAATCCCGCACCGGTTCGAGAAGCCGTTCCGGGAACTGTTGCATAAAGAATGGTTCGATCTTGTTGTCTTCCAGAACAGCAAGTGCTCGACTGGGCTCATTGAGCAGGTCCACGAGGCAGGAGCCCGCGTCGTCGTGCAGCACGACAATTTCGAAGAGGAGTATACGCGGGATAACACGGCGCCCTGGATGCGACCGTTCCTCCTTCCTCCCGTGGTCCGGACCGAACGCAATGCAGTCCGGGAGGCGGATATCAATCTGGCCCTGACCCCTTCTGATGCCGACATGCTGCTTCGTCGCTACGGAAAGGGAATGAAAGGTCGGATGGAACTGTTATACACCTTCGAGTACCGTCCATTGCCGGACCGTGTTCCGAATGCGGTTTCGCGACCAGTCTTCGTCATGACTGGCAATTTGGGCGCCCAGCAGACCCGGGACTCACTTTTCCCATGGCTGAAGGAGTATTATCCGCTCTTGATGCGGGAAGTTCCGGAGGCTGAACTGATTGTCGCGGGCAAGGATGCGGGGGAGGACCTTCGCCAATGCCTGGACGGGCTGGGCGTCGAACTGGTGGACACGCCGCCGGATATGTCTGCCGTGCTGGGCAGGGCCCGCTATTACCTCTGTCCCGTCGATTGTGGGGGAGGGGTCAAACTGCGGGTCATGGACGGTCTCCGGACCGGGATGCCAGCTTTGGTCCATCGAGTGTCTGCCAGAGGGTATGAGTCCTTGGAAGGCATCTCCGTATTCGCCTATAATGGCCCCGATTCCTTTGTGGAGGCACTTCGTACGATGATGGCCAGCTCGGAAACGGCCGAAGCCCGCCAATCGGCATACCGGGCCCGGTTCGCTTTCGAATCCGGCGTCGAACGTCTGCGTAAGATCTTGGAAAAGTCATGAACAACACACCTGTATTCCTTCCGGCATACAACCGTCCTGAGGCGCTTCGACGGACGTTGGCAGCCCTGGCGGCCGATGTCCGGGCCAGCGGAACCGACCTTTTCATCCGGATTGACGGCCCAAAGAAGGAAGCTGATGCCGATAAGGTGAAAGCGGTCCGGGAAGTCGCACTCGCTGCGAAGGGATTCCGCAACGTGGACGTCCACTGGGAATCGGAGAACCGGGGACTGGCATCTTCCGTCATGGCTGGTGTGGAGCATGTGTTGGAATTATCCGATAAGGTCATTGTTCTGGAAGATGACTTGGTGACCCATCCCGGTTTCCTGTCTTTCCTGAATGCGGGATTGGAGAGGTATGCCGATGTCCCAGAAGTCTTCTCGGTCTGCGGCTATTCTAACCACGTACGGATGCCTTCCGGATATGGATATGACGCCTATTTCTGCCCCCGCAGTTCTTCCTGGGGATGGGCGACCTGGCGGAACCGCTGGCATTCCGTGGACTGGAATCCGACACCCGCCTCATTGCAGAAGAATGCGTTTGCGTTCAACCGCTGGGGTGGTTCCGACTGTGCCCGGATGCTGCGGGACTGGATGGAAGGAAAGAACAGTTCCTGGGCCATCCGCTTCTGCTATAGCCAGTTCCTGCAAGGAAAAGTCTCCCTGTTCCCGACAGAGTCCCTGGTCGATCCTTCCGCCGGCTTTGACGGAGACGGTACCCATTGCAGGTCCTACAATCGTTTCCGTTTCCAGATGGCGCCATCGGAGCAGCGCACTTTCAGGTTGCCCGGCGAAGTGGAGGTCATCCCGTCCGTCCGGCGCGACGCATTGCATTATCACAGTCTGCCCCTCCGGGCATGGACCCGCTTCATGAACTTGTTCTATGCTTAGTCTCCTGGTTTCCTTGGTTACAATCCTGGTTTCTTCCCAGGCCGATTTCGACCGGCTTCAGCAGGATGTCCACCGGGAACTCCTCCGCAAGCCGGCGGAGTTGAAAGTGTCCTTCCAGCCCGGAACTTATCGATTCAGGCATAATCACTTGTATCTGACCCAGGAGGAAGACTGCCCGGATACTCGGCTTGTCATCGAAGGGAATGGTGCCGTGCTGGTCGGCCAGGCACCCGAAGTCAGGGTATCTCCCTTCTATCGGGCAGGCCGTCTGGTCGAAGTCGTTGACGCCGAAAAAAAGAGCTGCCGGATCCGGACCAGGAAGCGGTTGGATGGGCAGGGACGGCTGTATGTCCAGGTTTCCTCGTGGTTTCGTCTCTTTACGGGGGAGGTGACGGAAATCAAGGGTGGCTATCTGTATTTTACGGTGGACGGACTGGCGCGGTCCGGTTTGAACTATAACATCAACGGCGATTTCACGTATGGCCGGCAACGGCCCCGATTCCGATTGATGCGGGTACGGGAGTCAGACCGGGCGATTTCGACGTCTGTCTTCAATTTTACGGCCAGCAGTTTCCGGGAGGTGGACATTTCCGGCTTCACTTTCGACGGGAATGCCGGCCTCCGGATGACGGATCCGGACAATTTCCTCATCCGGTTCTATTCCTGCAATCTGGCGGGTGCATCTGTCCATGACTGCATCTTCAAGGGCATTCAGAGTGATGTCATACGCATTGCCTATACCCATGGGGTAGTAATACGTGACTGTCGGTTCGAGGACTGCAGCCGGATAGGCGTCCTGTCCTACAATCATTCTGCCAGGACGCACGTAACGGACAATGTCTTCGCGCGTAAGGGACTGGATCCGGAAGCGGAGGTCACGCCTTGCGTCAAGGTTGAGGGAACCGATTATCTGGTCTCCGGGAACCGATTCTCCGATTTTGGCTGCTGTGCCATCATGGCAGGACTGCATTTTTCGGCGCCCATGAAGTACCCGTCGTCCGGGATCATCGAGCGGAATGAGATCTGGCAGACGGATGGGTATCGGAACGGGGCTGCTCTGAATCTGTTGATGGACACCGGCGCCATTTACGTTTATACGCAGAACACCTCCCTGGAGATCCGGAACAATTACATCCATGACATTTCCGGCCCATATGACAACCGAGGCATTTTCTGCGATGACGGGACGGTCAATACATACATCCACGACAACAAAGTGTCGGGTATAGCCAATTCCTACTGCATCGACCTCCGGCGTGTCCTTTCGGTTGAAACCCGTCCGGACAGCCAAGTCCGGCGCGTCAATGTCGGGAATCGGATTGAACAGAACCAGGTAGATGGAAGAATCCGTTTCGAACAGCGCTAAGCCGCGCATCTTGTTTGTCCTGCATCTTCCGCCCCCCGTACACGGAGCGGCGATGGTAGGGCAGATCATCCGAGACAGCGGGCTTGTAGCCGATGCGTTCGAATCCCGTTTCGTGAACCTTTCCGCCTCGGAATCCCTGGCGGAAGTGGGCCGTGTCTCCCTGCGGAAGATGGCCTTCCTGCTCCGCCTGCTCAGGCAGGTCCGGAAAGAAATCCGGGATTTCCACCCGGACCTGGTCTATCTGACGCCGACGACGTCCGGCCCGGGACTGGTGAAGGATTGCCTGACCGCCAGGGCCATCCGGAAAAGAGGTTCCCGGGTTGTCCTTCATTTTCACAACAAGGGCGTTTCCTCCCGCCAGGATCATTTTCCATACGGGCTTTTCTATCGCTTTTTGTTCAAGGATGCAAAAGTCATCCTCCTTTCAGAGCGGCTGTATCCCGACGTGGAACGTTTTGTAGCGCGGAAGGACGTGCATGCCTGCCCGAACGGCATCGACTGCCCCGTTATTCCCACCCGGGAAGAACACGAGGAACCGGAAATCCTTTTTCTGTCCAACCTGCTGCCGTCCAAAGGGGTTGTCGATCTGCTGGACGCCTGCCGGCTCCTGAAGGAGCGCGGTTACCGTTTCACCTGCCGGGTGGCAGGAGCACCATCCGCTGGTATCACCGGCGAACATTTCGCCCGGATTGTCAAAGAAAGGAAGCTCAATGATGTCGTCCGCTATAACGGACCTCTGTACGGCTCCGGGAAGCTGGATGCATGGGCGAGAGCCGACATGCTGGTCCTTCCCACCCGGAACGACAGTTTCCCGCTTGTCATCTTGGAAGCGATGGCGGCCGGTCTGGCCGTTGTCAGCACCCGGGAAGGGGGAATTCCCGATGAAGTGGACGACGGTGTGACCGGCATCCTGTGCGACAAGGAGGATCCTTCCGGGTTGGCCGATGCCATCGGCCGCCTGCTGGACCGGCCGGATGTCTGCCGGGCGATGGGGGAGTCCGGGCGCTCGCGCTATGAGAGAATGTTTACGAATAAGGCCTTTGAACAGCGTTTTGTCGATATCCTGAAGCAGTATGTCTGACCTTCTGTACACCAACGGACCGGTTCCGTACCGGGAGGACCTGTTCCGGGCTTTTCGCGAGGCAGGGATCGAGGTCCGGTTCGGCGTTCCTTTGGGAGATCTTCGTTCCGAGTGGGAACGGGAGCGCCCGGCCAGGGTATTCGTGCCGGAGTTTTCGGCCATGGCCCTGACGGCCCTCCGCAGCCGGAAACGGTTTGGTTTCAAGGTCATTTCCCTCTGTGATGACAGTATGGACATGATCCGCGGGAACGATTTCGGCTGGAAACACCGGTTGGCCAGGCGGGTAGTACCGCATTATCTGGACGGAATCATTCTGCATAGCCCGGATGTCCGCCTGTGGTACCGATCCCGTTTCGGGAAAGGGTTCTTCATGCCCATCATCGCCGACGAACGCCGCGTCCGTCCCGAACTGGAACGCGTGCTGCCGCTTTCGCGGCAAATGAGGCCGACGGAAAAGCCGATAGTCGCTTTCGTGGGGCGCTTTGTCGGCCTGAAGAACATCCCGGCCTTGCTGCGCGCGTTCGAACCGCTTCGAAACCGTGCGCGACTCGTACTCATCGGCGATGGCCCTGAGCGTCCCGTCCTGGAGTCGATGGCCCCTCATGCGCTTTTCACCGGTTTTTTGTCCGGCGATGAGCGGCTTGCCTGGTACAACCTGATCGACATACTCGTCCTTCCCAGTACGCAGGAAGCATACGGGGCCGTGACCGGGGAAGCCCTGATGGCGGGCGCGAAGGTGGTTGTCTCCCGCCAGGCTGGCTCTTCCGATCTGGTCCGGGAAGGGGAGAACGGATGCCTGTTCGACCCGGTGGACGAAAAAGGCCTTACCGCTTGCATGGAGAAGTTGCTGGAGACGCTCCCTCCCGGCCGTCCGGTCGCCTTACGGGAGAACCTTCTGCCTTATCGGTTTGAAACCTGCATCCAAGATTTGTTGAAAGAAATCAACTTATTATGAATAAAACAGATACAATCAAGGCGCAAATCGCCGAATCTGCCCGTGTCAAACAGGCCATCCTGGCTGATGAAACCCTGCTGGAAAAGATTTCCGCGGTCGCCGGCATCATTGTCGATGCCTACAAGGCCGGCCACAAGACGATGTGGGCCGGGAACGGCGGGAGCGCGGCCG